>JALHTV010000317.1 GCA_022866005.1 Phycisphaerae bacterium | reverse complement strand
TGAGTCCCACTGTCTCTGGAGGCTGCTCAAGGGCATGCCGGTGGTCTTGTGGACCTCCAAGGCGCGGATGATGCGGCGCTCGTCGTGGGGGTGAATCCGCGCGGCCGCCTCCGCGTCCACGGCCGCAAGCTCGGCGTGCAAGGCGGCCGGGCCCTTCTCGGCGGCGCGACGCTTCAGGTCGTCCCGCAACGCTGGATTGGCCGAAGGCCCCTCGAACAACCCCTCGCTGAGGGCCTTGATGTACAGGCTGGTTCCCCCTACCGCCAGCGCCACCCCCCCGGCCGAGGTGATCGTCGCGATCGCCTCATCGGCGGCGGCCACATACTGGGCAACGGAGAAGGACTCGCCGGGCTCGACGAGGTCGATGCAGTGATGGGGAATCTCGGCCTGGACCTGGGGCGGCGGCTTGGCCGTGCCGATGTCCATCCGCCGGTAGACCTTCATGGAGTCGACGCTGACGATCTGCCCACCGACCTGTCGCGCCAGCGCCCTGCCGACGGGGCCCTTGCCGACGGCGGTGCAACCCAGGATGAAGACGACCCTCGTCACACACGGATTGTCGCGGGCAGGTGGCCGGCGTTCAAGGGCAGCGGGGCCGGCGCTCAGGCCGAGGGCAGCGGGGCGGCCTGCGGCTCGGCGCCTGGCCGGGTGAGCCCGCCCAGGCCCCACCGGGCCGCCAGGCGGTACAGCGAGACGTACAGCGTCGGCACGACCACCAGCGTGAGCACCGTCGCGAGGCCCAGACCGAAGACCACCGCGACGGCCATCGATCGCCACCATTCGCTGGACTCGCTGCGCAGGGCCCAGGTGAACGTGTGGAAGTCGAAGCTGACGCCCACGAGCATCGGGACCAGCCCCAGGACCGTCGTGATGGCGGTCAAGAACACCGGGCGCAGGCGCGTCGCCCCGGCCTCCACCGAGGCCTCGATCAGGTTCATCCCGCGTCGCTGGAGCTGGCGCGTGTAGTCCAGCAGCACGATGGCGTTGTTCACCACCACCCCGGCCAGGCTGATCACGCCGATCCCGGTCATGATGATCCCAAACGGCATGGCATAGACGATCAGCCCGACAAACACGCCGATCATCGACATGACCACCGTGGTCATGATGATCAGCGGAACCGTGAGCGTGTTGAACTGCGCCACCAGGATCAGCACGATCAGCAGGCACGCGAACCCGAACGCCTTCTTGAGGAAGGCCGAGGCCTTCTGCTGCTCTTCCTCCTTGCCGGCGTAGCGGAGCTCATAGCCGGGCGGCGTGACCAGCAGGCCCAGGCGATCCTGGACGTCTTTGAGCACGTCATTGGGCAGCCGTCCCTCGGCCGCCCCGGTGACGGTCACCGCGCGCTTCTGGTTGATGCGGTGGATCTGGCCGAACCCGCCGGTGTAGGTGAAGTCCCCCAGTTCGCTCAACGGCACGGCCTGGCCGGACGTGTTGGGCACGCGGAGGCGAAGAATGTCGTCGATGTGGGTCCGCTGCGACACCGGCAGGCGGATGGTGATGTCGTATTCATCGTTGAACTGCCGGTAGGTGCCCACCTTGCTGCCGAATACGGTCGTCTTGAGGAAGTTGCCCACGATGGCCGTGTTCACGCCCAGCAGCATGGCCTTGCGGCGGTCGACGTGGAAGGCCAGCTCCGGGCGGGTGAGCTCCAGGTCGCTGCGGAGGTTGACCAGTCCCGGCGTGCCGGCGATGGCGGAGGTGACCTGATCGCTGAGCTGCTCCAGGACCCTGAAGTCCGGCCCGATGATGCGAATGGTGACGTCCTCACCGGTGGGCGGACCGTGCTCCTCTTTCTGGACGGCGACCTCGGCCCCGGAGATGTCCGCCAGACTCCGGCGGATGTCTGTGATGATCTCGGCCGAGGGTCGGGGGCGGACCTCGAAGTCGGGGAACAGCAGCGTCACATTGGCCAGATGCGGTCCTGCGGCCGCCCCGGCCAGCGACATCCCCCCGGCCGACCCCACCCCGGCGACCACGTGCTTGATCTGCTTGACCTGGCCGGTGCGGCTATCCCACGCGAAGCGGTACGGCTCCACGCGCTGCTCCACCAGGCGAGTCAGCTCGTCGGTGTGGCGGATGTTGGTGCCCTGCGGGCAGCGGATGTCGACCACCGCCCGCTCGGGGTCGGCCTGCGGGAAGAACACCACCCCGTGCCCCAGCAGGCCGTACAACAGGCCCACGCCCACCAGCAGCATCCCCCCCAACGCCAGGACCGTCCGGCGATGGCTCAGCGCCAGCCGCAGGAACCGCCGGTACCCGTCCAGAAACCAGTGCTTCTTGCGGGCCCGGGCGACCCGGCCCGGAGAGACCATCGCGCAGATCGTGGGGCTGATCACCATGGCCACGAACAAGGAGCAGCTGAGCGTGATGGTCACGCAGATGGGCAGGTACCTCAGGAAGTGGCCGACGATGCCCGGCCAGAACATCAGCGGGAGAAATGCTGCCACGGTCGTTAGGGTCGACGTGATGACCGGCCAGGCGACCTCGGAGGTGCCTTTCATGGCCGCCTCCACCCGCCCGTAGCCCAGTTGCATGTGCCGGTAGATGTTCTCGACAATGACGATGGCATTGTCCACCAGCATGCCCACGGCCAGGATGAGGCCGAACAGCATGACCATGTTCAGCGTGTAGCCCAGCGCCTGAATGATCGCAAAGCCCATGAGCATGCTCAGGGGGATCGCCAGGGCCACGATCGCACTGACCCGCAGGCCCATGAAGATCATCAGCACCGCCAGGATCAGCAGGGCCCCGGTGGCGATGTTGTTCTCCAGGTCGGCGACCGTGCGGTTGATCGTGTCGCTGAAGTCCAGCGTCAGGTCGATCTTCACCCCTTGGGGGACCTGCTGCTGGGCGTGGGCCAGGATCGCCTTGACGGTGCGGGCGATGGAGACGATGTTGGCGCCCACGCGCTTCTGCACCGCCAGGGTGATGGCGTTGGCCCCGTCCAGGCGCGAGAAGCTCAACGGGTCCTTGAAGGTGTCGTTCACGCTCGCCACGTCCGTCAGGTAGATCGGCTTGCCGTTGCGGACGGTCAGCAGCAGGTGGTCCACTTCCTCCGGCTGGGCGAACTCCGCCGGGACGCGGACGTTGAACTTCACCCCCGGCGTCTCCAGCCCGCCGGCGGAGATGTTGACGTTCTCGGAGGGAATCAGGCTCAGCAGCTCTGGGATGGTCAGCCCGTAGGCGGCCACGCGGTCGGGGTCGATCTCCAGGCGGATCTCGCGCTCCAGCGCGCCCAGCACGTCGCACTTCAGCACGCCCGGCACGACCTCGATGGCGTCCTGAAGCTCATCGGCGATGGCCTTGAGCCGCACGGGGGAGATGGGCCCGGCGATGTTGGCGATGATCACCGGGAACTCCGCCACGCTGATCTCGCGGATGACCGGGTCCTCGGCGTCGGTGGGCAGGTCGGCCTTGGCCTGGTCCACCTTGTCGCGGACGTACTGGAGGGCGTCCTCCACCCGCACGTCCGGCAGGAACTCCAGCGTGATCAGCGACTCCCCCTCCATGCTCGTCGAGCGAATCTCCTTGACGCCCTTGATGCCGACCAGCTTCTTCTCGATCTTCATCGTCACCGACGACTCCACGTCCTGGGGCGCCACGCCTTCGTAGGTCGTGCTGATCGTGATGAAGGGAATCGGCACGTCGGGGAACGCCTCACGCGGCAGCGTGATGTAGCTGACCGTCCCGCTGATGAGAATCAGCGCGACCAGCACCCCCACCGTGGTGCGATTCTTGATGGCGATATCGGAAATGATCATGGGCTGGACGGCGTGGTGGTGGCCTTCTCCTGGATGCTGACCGCCTGCCCCGGGGCCACGTACCGCTGCCCCCCGCCGACAATGAGCCGGTCGCCGGCCTTCAGGCCAGAGGCGACCTGGACGCTCGTGCCGGTGTAGGACCCCAGGGTCACGATGCGTGGCTGGGCTTTGCCCTCCTCGACGACATAGACCTCGTAGCCGTTCTCCAGCGGGATGACGTCCTTGAGGGGAACCAGGATCACATTGGCCAAGTCCCGCCGCGTCAGCCGCACCAGGAC
>JALHTV010000316.1 GCA_022866005.1 Phycisphaerae bacterium | reverse complement strand
GTTTGCGGCCGGCCTCATGGCGTGAGCATGCGGCCAGCACCGCGAGGGCTCGACCCGACGGTCGTCGGCCCCCAAGCGCGAGGAATTCACTGGAGACGCTCACTTGCGCCTCCGGATGCAGGCCAGGCCACCCAGGACCAGGAGGGTCAGTGTCGCCGGCTCGGGGACCTCGTAGTCCCACGTGAGCGCCGGCCTGCGGGATGCGTTGGCGTTCTCCCGGTCACACCAGTAGGTCGTGGACGGGTGCGCTGCTAAGCAGAGGGTGATCTGGCCGTTTGTGTTCGCCAAGACGAACGAGGGCAATTGGACTGTGCTCCGCATTTGGCTCTCTCCTTCCTCCACCCTTGAAATAGACTCCGCTGAGACGAACGGAGTCACTGAGCTCCGAGACGCCCCCCCCGATGTTCTGGCAGTTCACCTCCCTTCAGGAGATTGGAGATCCCCAGGCATGTCGGGCCTTCACGGGCACTGGGTCAGACCGACTGACCCTTACCAGGCGCTCCGCCGGAAGGCCGGGAATCTCATGAGATGCAGCAGGGAAGACAAAAGCTGGGTTGGATAGACCCTTCCTTTCTGAGGGGGACCACGCTCCTTGGCCGCAGGGTTGTTGCAGAATAGACCACCGGGGATCTGCTCCAGGCCCCTTGAGCGGGTCTATGGCTCCTCTTGAATGGCTGGGGACAGAATCCCAGCGCGGGTTGAGGCTTCGGTGGGCTCCTCCGTGGGCCGGATGCCCTTGTTGAGCTATGAGCGCAGGCTAACGTCTCCTTGCCTTGTTTTGTATATTACTCCACCTTGCCCCCCTAAGTCAACCCCCTACCCGGCCATAACGTGCACAAACCTACCCCGCGCCGGGGGCAGGGCACCCGCCTCAGGAAGGCCCGGTGAGGCGCAAAAACAAGGGCCAACCATGTAAGGGTTGGCCCTTTAAGGAACTAACAACTGTTAACTGCTGTGTGTAGCCGGTCTACCGGCGTCTGCGGAGGCAGGCCAGACCACCCAGAACCAGCAGGCTCAACGTCGCGGGCTCGGGAAGCACATTAAGCGTGAGGTTGTCGACCGTGTACCTGAACAAGTCCGAACCGGTGCCCTGGTTGCGGACGGTCCAGCCTGACCAGTTGGCCGGGTTCCCGTAGGCGTCGAGTTGGGAGTTGAGCCCCAGCGCGGCACCGGTGATCACCTTTGTGCTGTACCCGTTGTCCATGTTGGTCACGAACAGGTCGGCTAAACCATCGCCGGCAGCGGCCGCCAAGTCAACGTACAGCTCCAGCTTCAGATTCAACAAGTCAGCAGACCAGATATTGGGATCAAGGCACTTTGTGCCGCTGTATGTGTCCGGGGTGCCGTTGGCACCGCGGACCCGGAAGCCCCGGTTGTACGGGGGAGTGGTACTTGTCCCGGAGCGCGCACCGAACTGCACGGCGATCTCGACCTCGCTGTTGGGCATCTCGTTGTCGCTGCCCACCACGTTGGGGTCCTGGCCATCGATCCAGATCCCGTTCAGCCACGGGTTGGCGTTGTTCATGTACGTCTCGTAGGACAGCCGGAGGTAAGTATCCGTTGACTCTAGGCACGGCGCGAACAGCTTGTTCCCCGCGCCGGCCGTCAGCGTGGAGACAATCCGCTCCTGGGAAGTCTTACCCGCTGCTACCCATTGATCGCCAAGTCCGTCGCCGCCAAGCGTCAGCAGGGCTGTATTGCCTGTCAGCGAGCTATGCCACGTGACCACTCCGTCGCTTTGATACGTCGCGGTGGTCCTGTTCGCCATGGCCGTGCCAAGGGGCCCAGGGAGTGAGTCGAAGTCATACAGATTGCCGGCGCCCACAAAGGCCTGGCTCACCGAAGCGCACAGCAGAACAACAAGAGATAGTGCTAATAGTCTCATCTTTCCTTCCTTTCTTCCTAGAACCGCATTTCAGCCCTCACGGTCTCGCTGGCCAGACCCTCCTGGCCTCGTCGACATGTGCTCCCCGTGAAGGCTTCAAGAAAAGGGGCAACAACAGAAAATGGGTTCCTGCTCGATAAAACCTTCCTTTCTGACTTGGGAGGCCGTACCTCTCGCCGCACGGTATGCCGCAGACACGCCACCGGAGGCTTGCTCCAGCCTCCAGCGGGCTCCATCGTGCTGCACGCGGCGGGAGACGTGCTCCCTCCGATTACTACAGGCAAAGTCTACCTTCCCACCCTAAGGAGGCAAACTCCACCTCGGCTCAAGTAGATAGGATACCAGGGGGTGTACGATTCGTCAAGGCTTTTCCACGCCAAAGGAAACATTCCGTGACGCTGCTCTCTCACCCCCAAACGGGGGAAACGTACCCTGGCGGATACCGGTAACCGCCGGCAAATGCACGCATTGCGCAGGTAATTCCTGGCCGGCCCCCCTGGCGGCTCACCCCCGGGCCAGCATATCAGTCGCGACAGCGACCTCCCAAAACGGTCACGGCCAGCCCCTCGGCGGCGCTGGGGCGGCTGGCGGGCGTTGGTGAGACGCTTGCCGCCTGCCTGATGCCGATGCCACCGGCGCGGTGTCGCTGTGACGACGCCGGAGGCACCGAGGGTCCGCGAACCGTGCCGGGCACGTTGCATCGACCGGCCGTGCACGTACTTCTTCGGGGCCGTCTCGCCGCGAGACCTGTTCTTGGTGGAGGAGCTGTCGGCCCTGGCGAAGGAGTTGCCGAACTTCCGCTTCGTCCCGGCACTGTCGGGCAAGGACGTCCCAGCCGACTGGCCCGGCGAGAGGGGACTGATTACCGAGGTCGTCGACCGCCATGTCCAGGCTGCCGGCGACGCGGAGGCCTACCTGTGCGGCAGCAGCGGGATGATCGACGCCGCCGTGCGCATCTTGCACTCCAAGGATTTCAGCGACGGGGCAATCTTCTACGATAAGTTCACGTAACGCCTCGCGCACCGTCGCGACGCCCGGTCGGCCTTGCGGGGCGCGCCGGGTGGGTGCTAGCATGGCCGCGCCGCGCGAGCGCCCAGGCGTGCTGTGGGCTCGCCTTGGGCCGGAAAGCGGCGTCAAGAAGATCGCATGAGGGCTGAAACACTCCTGAATAAGCTTGACCGGCGGCGCGTCGTCTACCCAGCCGTCGCTGTGCTGCTGGGGAGCTTCTTCGTCCTGGCCGTCACCAGCGTGCGCGATAAGTGCGCCAGCTCCGACGAGGTCGTGCACCTGCTGGCGGGGGCGAGCTACTGGAAGCTGGGCGACTACCGCATCGACCCGGAAAACGGCAACCTGCCCCAGCGCTGGATGGCCCTGCCGCTGCTGGGCGGGCACCTGGCGCTGCCGTCATTCAACGACTATTTCCATCTGAACGAGTGGCCGCTGGCGCAACTGTTCTTCTACGAGCTGGGCAACGACCCCGACGCGATGCTGCTGGCCGGCCGGCTGATGATCGCGCTGGTGGCGGCAGGGCTGGGGGTGCTGGTCTACGCCTGGTCGTCGCGCCTGTTCGGCCGCGGCGGGGGGCTGATCTCGGCCGTGCTGTATTGCTTCTCCACCGCGGTCCTGGCTAACGGGCATCTGGCGACCAGCGACGTGACGGCGGCGCTGTGCTTCCTGGCCTCGGTGGGCTGCCTGTGGCGAATGCTGCACCGCTTCACGCCGTGGACCGTGCTGGGTAGCGCCGCCGTGATGGGGTTGCTGTTCGTCTCCAAGATGTCGGCCATGCTCGTCGTCCCGATGGGCGTCCTGCTGATCGCCATTCGCCTGATTTGCCCGGAGGCGCTGGCGGTCGCCTGTGGCCGGTTCCGCCGCCAGGTCGCCAGCCGCCTGGGCCAACTGGGCCTGTTCGTGGGGGCGACGGTGGTTCACGCGGCGGTGGTCGTGCTCGTGATCTGGGCGTTTTACGGGTTCCGTTACTCGGCCATTCGCCCAGACCTGGCGGGCCGGGAGCAATTTGACGCCGAGTGGCAGCGGATTCTGTCTGAGCCCTTCCCCTTGCAGGGCCCGATCGTCTTTGCCTGCGACCACCGCCTGTTGCCCGAGGGGTTCCTGCACGGCCTGGGGTATGTGCTGCACTTCGCCCACGGCCGCTGGGCGTTCGCGGCGGGGCAGTACAGCTTCTACGGCTGGTGGTGGTTCTTCCCATACTGCTTCCTGATCAAGACGCCGCTGTCGTTGTTCGTCGTGCTGATCCTGGCCGTCGTGGCGGCCGTGATGGGCTGGCGCCGGGGGGCGGTGGGCGGGGCAAGGCCGATGAAGTCTGCCTTGTGGGAGGGTTTTTACCGCACGGCGCCGCTGTGGGTGCTGCTGGCGGTCTATTGGGCGACGGCGATCATCAGCAAGATCAACATCGGGCACCGGCACATCCTGGTGACGTACCCGGCGATGTTCATTCTGGCTGGCAGCACCATAAGTCTGTTCCGCCGGGGTTGGCTGAGCCAGCTGGGGTGGGTGCTGGGCTTGAGCCTGGTGGCGTACGTAGGGGAGGGGTTGTGGACGTGGCCGAACTACTTGGCGTACTTCAATCAGTTGGTGGGCGGGCCGCGGTATGGGTATCGGCAGTTGGTGGACAGCTCCTTGGACTGGGGCCAGGACTTGCCGGGGTTGAAGCGCTGGCTGGACCGCCAGGGTCTCAGCGACCCATCCTCGCCGACGCCGGTGTACCTGTCGTACTTCGGCACCGGTAGCCCGACCTACTATCGCATCCGCGCCCAGCGCTTGCAGGGATTCGTGGACGCCGACTTGTGGGACTCCCGCCCGGTGGTGGGCGTTCTGACCGGCGGGGTGTACTGCGTCAGCGCCAGCATGCTGCCGATGGTGCTGATCGAGCCGAGGGGGAATTGGTCAGCCTTTTACGAGGGGCAGTATCGGCTGGCCCGCGCCTGGTTCGACGAGTTCATCGCCCTGCCGCCGGAGGTGCAGCGCGAGAAGATCCGCACGCAGGCGCAGCAGATCACGCAGTATGTGACGGCGTACGATGCCCTGCGCTTCGGCCGGCTCATGGCCTACCTGCGCCACCGCCCGGTGGATGACGAGGTGGGCGGCTCGATCCTCATCTACCGCCTCAGCGAGGAGGAGGTAAGGCGAGCTCTGGACCCCAACCGTCCGCCGGCCGAGATGACCGACGACCAGGTGCCCCTGTGGATGAAGCTGGGCCTCCGCTGACGGCGGCGGCGCGGTTGCATCCGCGGGAAGGGCCTCTTAAGATGGGCCCGTTGCGGGCCCAGGAGTCAGCCCAACCCCCAGGCCCCGTGGCGCCAGTGAGTGTTTCTTGACCAGACCCGGCGAACAACCCCCCGGCCGCCAGGTGCAAGGCGCCTGGCCTCACTTCCTGTCGATCATCATCCCGGCCTATAACGAGGAGCGGCGTCTGCCGGTGGCCCTGGAGAAGATTGGGGCCTTTCTGGCGACGCAGAGTTTCCCCGCGGAGGTCCTGGTCGTGGACAACGGCAGCGGTGACCGCACCCGCGACGCGGCCTCGGCCTATGCGGACCGGCTGCCGACGCTGCACGTCCTGCGCGAGGAGCGGCGCGGCAAGGGGCTGGCCGTGCGGCGCGGGATGCTGACCGCGCGCGGGCAGTACCGCTTCCTGTGCGACGTGGACCTGTCCATGCCGATCGAGCAGGTGCTGCGCTTCCTGCCGCCGCAACGGGAGGGGTGCGACGTGGGCATCGGCTCGCGCGAGGCGGCGGAGTCGGAGGTCGTCGACCGCCCCCTGCGTCGGAAGGTCGGGAGGGCGTTCAACCTGCTGGTTCGCTGCCTGCACCTGACGCATCACCGGGACACGCAGTGCGGCTTCAAGTGCTTTACCGCCGAAGCCGCGGAGGATATCTTCCGCCGCCAGCGACTCGACGGGCTGGCCTTCGACGCCGAGGTGCTGTTCCTCGCCGAGCGGAGGGGCTATCGCGTCGAGGACGTGCCGATCTCCTGGCGGATCGACCCCGACACGCGCGTGCGGCTCCTGACCGATGCGGTCAAGATGGGCATCGACCTGTTCCGCGTGCGGTGGAACGCCTGGCGAGGCCTCTATGATGAGCGCGACGACCGCAACGGGCCCAAGGCCTAAGCAGCCCACCCCGCCCGGGACGAACAGCCCCCGCGGCGGCGGGGCGCCCACTCTGACGTCCCGCCCGGTCGCCTGGGTGCTGGTGGGGGCGCTCCTGGCGGGCTTCTTCGCCCTGGCGGTCACCAGCGTCCTGAACAAGTCC
>JALHTV010000315.1 GCA_022866005.1 Phycisphaerae bacterium | reverse complement strand
CCAGGGTAGATCACCGTGCCCTCGCCCACCGTGCAGCCGGCGGAGATGGTCACGAACGCCGCGATCTTCACGCCCGCGGCGATCTGGGCGGAGGGGTCGATGCTCACCCGCTCGTCGATGCCGTCGAAAGGCACCTGGCGGAAACCGTGGAAGGCCACCATCGCCTGACGAAAGGCGAAATAGGGGTCTTTGCAGCGGATCAGCGCCGGGCCCGGCCCGGTGTAGTCGGCGCCGACGATCACCGCGGCCGCGCGGGTGTGGGCCATGTGCCGCTCGTACTTGGCGTTCGCCAGGAAGCTGGCCTCCTCCGGGCCGGCCACCTCCAGCGACGCCAGGCCGCGGATGCGCCGGTAGCCCTCCCCGGCCAGTTCCCCGCCCACCAGGCGGGCAAATTCCGATACCGTCATGTCTGCCATCGAGGTCCGTCCAGTTTGGCTTGCGCTGTGTGGTTGCCCAGTGTGTCGGGCCGGCGCAGCGGCGTCAAGGGTCGCCTGTCAGTCCCTCAGCCGGCCGTCGCGGAGGTGCAGGATGCGCTCGGCCCGCTCGGCCAGGGAGGCGTTGTGCGTGACCATCAGGAGGGTCTGGCCGTCGCGGCGGTTGCAGTCGACCAGCAGGTCCAGGATCTCTCGGCCGGTGGCGCTGTCGAGGTTGCCGGTGGGCTCATCGGCCAGGAGGACGCGGGGTGAGTTGATCAGCGCGCGGGCGATGGCCACGCGCTGGCGTTCGCCGCCGGACAGTTCCTTGGGCCGATGGCGCAGGCGCTCGCTCAGCCCCACGCGGTCGAGGATCTCCATCGCCCGCTGCCGCCTCTGCCGCCCCGCGGCCGCCCAGGTGAACGTCGAGGTAGTCACCATCCCCGGCAGCAGGACGTTCTCCAGCACGTTCAGCTCCGGCAGCAGGTGGTAGAACTGGAAGACGAATCCGATCTCCAGGCATCGCGCGCGGTTCCGCCGCCGGGCCGACCAGGCCGCAACGTCCTCACCCGCCAGGGCGAGTTGGCCGCGGTCGGGACGGTCCAGCAGGCCGATCAGGTGCAGCAGCGTGCTCTTGCCGCTGCCGCTGGCGCCCACGATCGCGGCGAACTGCCCCACAGGCACGGTGAAGCTCACGCCGCGCAGCACGTGCAGGACGACCTTATCCAGCCGGTAGCTCTTGTGCAGCCCATCGACCTGGATGGCCGGGTCACTCATACCGCAGCGCCTCCACCGGCTGCATCCGCGCCGCCCGCAGCGCGGGGATGATCGCCCCCAGCAATCCCGCGACGATCGCCCCGGCCACGATCAGCAAGGCCGGGACGAGCTGGACCTCGTTGGGGATCTTCTCGAACATGAACACGTCGCGCTCCCAGACCCTAAAGCCGAACCACTGGTCCACCGCGTCCTGGATGGCGTTGATGTGCCGCACGAAGTAGTACCCGCCGATCGTGCCCAGGATCGAGCCCACCAGCCCCACCGCCGCCCCGTAGGCCAGGAAGATGCCCGCCACACCGGAGCTGGAGGCCCCCACGGCCTTGAGGACGCCGATGTCCTTGGTCTTCTGGAACACGATCATGTAGAAGATCACGAAGATCAGCACGACCGACACCAGCGAGATGATGCCGAACATGATCACCGTCAGCGTGCGCTGCTTCTCGATGGGCCCGACCAGGCTGGCCTGGCGCTGCCGCCAGGTCATCACCGAGGCGTCCGCGCCGATCCGCTCCCCGTACCGCGCGCGGAAGTCGTTCCACGCCGCCTGCACCTGTCCGCAGACCGCCGCCAGCCGGCGCTCGTTGGCTGCGACGTCGGGGGCGGCCTTGATGTGAATCTGGTTGCAGCGGGCGGGGATGGCGATCTTGTTGGGGTCTTCCGGATCGACCTTGGCCTCCATGCCGCTCATCCGCTGAAGCGTCTCGAAGGGCAGGTAGATGATCTCGGAGTCGATGGACGCGACGTCCGTGCGGCAGTCGTCGACCACGGTGAAGACCTTGGTCGTCAGCGACAGGTTCGCCGCCGCCGACAAGCGCCCCAGCGGGATCAGCGAGACCGCCAATCGCTGCCCGGGCATCAGCAGGCGGATGGTTTGGCCTTCCGGTGTGCGGAAGCTCAAGCCCCCGATGCCCAACCCCAGGATCACGTGATACGGCGGCGGCTGGAAGTTCGCCTTCTCGACCAGCTCCTCCAGGCGCCGGTCGAGCTGGTCAGTCTGCTCGGTGGGCTCTCCGTGCGAGGCGGCGTAGGCGGCGTCGAGCCGGGCCTGGAGGTCGCGGATGTCCTGTTGCCTGCCCCCGGCGGTTCGCAGGATGCTCCGCGACCACAGGTGCGAGAGTATCGCGTTGTCCAGCCGATCGCGCAGGACCAGCGCCTCGGCTGAGGGGCTCTCGTCCGCCCGCAACGGGTTCGCCATCGCCTCCAGCGACTTGACAAGCTCCTCCTGGCGGGCCAGCAGCAAGCCGACGTCCGGATCGAAGCTGGGCGCCGGTTGGCCCTGCTGGTAGTGCAGGCCCTGGGCGAAATCGGTGACGGCGGCGCGTTCCGGCAGGCGGATGCCCGCGGCCTGGACGACCTGGCTCCACTCGCTGTTGCCGGGGACCTGGATGAAGCACGTGTTGACGATGAACGGCGAGGCCGCCTGCACGGCCGCGACCTTGCCCCGCAG
The DNA here is from genome assembly GCA_022866005.1 of Phycisphaerae bacterium. Classification (GTDB taxonomy): domain Bacteria; phylum Planctomycetota; class Phycisphaerae; order SM23-33; family SM23-33; genus JALHTV01. Next base: position 6,172 of record JALHTV010000315.1, on the reverse strand, counting down.
CTCGGCGACGAACTCATCGTACAGCCCCATGCCGTGGGCGCTGCTGGCCTCCACGACGATGTCGCCAAACAGCCCCTTGGCCGCCTTCTCCACGCGGTCTAGAAAGCCGTTCATCACGCTGACGACGATCAGCATCATCGCCACGCACAGCGCCACCCCCAGCACCGCGAAATACGCGATGATCCGGCTGCGAAGATATCGAAGGCAGAGAAAGAGTTTGTACATGAGACGAACCGTTATTGGTCAATCAGTCAATCGGTCAATCAGTCAATCAGACGCACCCCCGTCGGGTTTGCCGCGCACCAATTGACCGATTGACCAGTTGACCAGTATCTACTGCTGCCTCAGCAGCGGGAACAGGACCACGTCGCGGATGCTGGTGCTGCCGGTCAGCAGCATCACCACCCGGTCGATGCCGATGCCCAGTCCGCCCGCCGGGGGCATGCCGTGCCGCAAGGCCGCCAGGAAGTCCTCGTCCATCACTCGCATCGCCGCCGCGTCACCCTCCCCGCGGAGCTGCTGGCGGAAGTTGGCCTCCTGGAGGGCGGGGTCGTTCAGCTCAGTGTACGCGTTGGCGATCTCCATGCCTGCGATGTACAGCTCGAAGCGCAGGGCGATGCCTGGATCGTCGGCCTTCCGGCGGGTCAGCGGGCAGATCTCCGCGGGATAGTCCATGACGAATACCGGCCGGTTCGAACGCGCCAGGGCCGGCTCGACGGCGGCTTTGAAGACCTCACCGACCACCACGGCGTCGTCCTTGTTGGCCTCCTCCAGGCCGAGCTGCCGCGCCTTCTTGCGCACGGCCTTGGGGTCGCGCATGGAGACGCCCGCGTGCTCTTTCAGCAGCTCCTCGTACCGCGCCCGCGGCCAGGGGCGCGAGAGGTCCAGCCCCAAGTCGCCGAAGGTAAGCTTCGTCCCACCCGCCACCGCCTCGGCCGCACCGGCGATCAGCTCCTCGGTGATCTCCATCATCACCTGGTAGTCGCCGTACGCCTGGTACAACTCCACCATGGTGAACTCAGGGCTGTGTCTCGCATCCAACCCCTCATTTCGGAACTGAGGGCCAATTTCAAAGACCTTCTCCATGCCGCCCACCAGCAACCTCTTGAGGTACAGCTCCGGGCTGATTCGTAGGTACAGGTCCGCGTCCAGGCTGTTGTGGTGCGTGGTGAAGGGCCTGGCCGCGCCGCCGCCGTAAATCGGCTGGAGGACGGGCGTCTCGACCTCGACGAACCCGCGCTCATGCAGCCTGCGGCGGAAGGACTCGATGATGGCGATGCGCTTGAAGAACGTCCCTGCCGACTCCGGATTGGTCATCAGGTCCAGGTAGCGCCGCCGGTAGCGCGTCTCGACGTCCGCCAGGCCGTGGAACTTCTCCGGCATGGGCGAGAGGCTCTTGCACAGCAGCGTGAGCTTCTCAGCCCAGACGGTGATCTCACCGGTCTTGGTCTTCTGCACTTTCCCCGCGGCCGCGACGATATCGCCCAGGTCCAGCAGCTTCGCCAGTGCCCACGCGCGCTCGTCCAGGGCGTCTGTGCGCAGGGCAATCTGCATCTGGCCGCTCTGATCGCGCAGGTGGGCGAAGATCATCTTGCCCATGTCGCGGATGAGGATCAGCCGCCCGGCCACATCGGCCGATTGCTGGGCCGCATCGTCCTTATAGCGGGCCAGCACCGCCGCGATCGGCTCGGCCGTGTCGTACCGCCCGCCGTAGGGGTCGATGCCGAGCTGGCGGATCTTCTCGAGCTTGGCTTGTCTGTCGGCCTGGACCTTCTCCAGCATGCGCGCACCTGCACGGGGAGCCGTGTTTGTTGGCCCGCATCATCGGCCCCTGCCCGCGACAAGTCAAGCGCAGCAGAGTCCTGGACCCCTCCGGCAGACTATCGCCGGTCCCTGGCCCCGCGGCGGCGGCGGCGCGTCTGGGGGTGCTTCTTCTTGGCGGGCTTGGCGGCCTCGGGAGGCTGCTTGGACTTGGCGGGTTGGGCGGGACGGGCGGCCGGGACCAGGTTGAGCTGGCGGCGGGCCTCGTCGACCCCGGCCACGCGGACGGGCATCACGTCCCCGATGCGATGCGCTCGGCCGGTGCGTTCGCCGCGGACCTGGCCCAACCGGGCGTCCACGTCCCACCAGTCGTCGCCCAGGTCCTCCAGGCGAATGAGCCCGTCGATGAGAAAGCGCCTCAATTGCACGAAGATGCCGAAGTTGGCCACGCCCGTGACCACTCCGTCGAACTCCTCGCCCACCCTGCCCGCCAGCATCTGGAGCAGCAGCACCTCGCGCAGCTCCCACTCGGCCGCCTCGGACCGCCGCTCGGACGCGGTCATCGCCTCACCCAGCTTCACCAGTTCGGCGGTGTCTTCCGGCGGGCGACCGTCCAGCCGGCCGCGGCAGTAATCCCCCAGCACGCGGTGGACCGTCAAATCAGGGTAGCGGCGGATGGGGCTGGTGAAGTGGCAGTAGTGGTCGCTCGCCAGGGCGAAGTGGCCTATCTGGAGCGGGGAGTACTCGGCCTGCTGGAAGGTTCTTAGAACGGCCAGGTTCACGGCGTAGCTGGCGGGTTGGCCCTTCACCGCCTCCAGCAGCGCCTGGAGGTCGGCCCGGGTGAGGCCGTGCGGGATGCGATGCCCGGCTGCCCGCACGAACGCCGACAGGCCGGCGGCCGAGGTGGGGTCTGGGGCGGGATGGATCCGCCGCAGGATCGGCCGGCGGAGGCGGTCGAACAGGCGCGCGACCGCCTCGTTGGCCTCGACCATGAACATCTCAATCAGCGTGTGCGTGTAGGATTGGTCCTCCGGCACGGCGTCGATGACGCGATGCTGGGCGTCGAAGACCAACTCCACCTCCGGCAGGTCCAGGTGCAACATGCCCGCCCGACGCCGCCGGGCCTCGATGCTCCTGGCGAGCTCCAGCGAGCGCCGCAGCAGCTCCACGACCTTGCGATCGTAGCCGCCGGTCTTGCCATCGCAGATGCCCTGCGCCTGCTGGTACGTCAGCCGCTTGGCCGACGCGATGACCGTCTGGGCGAAGCGCGTGGAGTGGACCTGGGCGTCGGCGTCGTAGGTGACAAAGGCGCTCTTGCAGTAGCGCTTCTGGCCTTCCTGGAGGCTGCACACCCCGTTGGAGAGGATCTCCGGCAGCATCGGCACGACCTGGCGGGGGAAGTAGGTGCTCGTGCCGCGGCGGCGGGCCTCGTCGTCCAGCGCCGTGCCCTCGCGCACGAAGTGCGAGACGTCGGCGATGTGCACGCCGAGGGTCACCCGGCCGCCGGGCCCGGCTTGCAGGCTGATGGCGTCGTCGAAGTCGCGGGCGTCGGGCGGGTCGATGGTGATCACGGTCAGCCCCGTGAGGTCCTCGCGCCCGGCGGTGTCGGCGGGGTCGAAGGCCTTCACCGCCGCCCGTGCGTCGGCCACGGCCGCCGGGGAGAAGGCATCAACCAGGCCGTGGGCACGGATGACGGCCAGCGTCTCCACCTCCAGGCGCCCGCGCTGGCCCAGCGTCTCGACGATCACCCCGGTGGGCAACTGGCCCGGGCGGCCATACTGGACGATCTCGGCGAGGACCTTGGTGCCCTCGGCGGGGCCGGCGGCGCCCACGTCGCGGACGAGGATCGGCGTGGTCATGGCTGTCCCGTCGGGCAGGACGAACCACGTGCCCTCGGCCCGGCGGAGCGTGCCGACGAAGCGGTTCTGCCCGCGCTGGAGGATCTGCACCACCGTGCCGGCGTACAGCGCCCGCCCGTCGCGGCGGCCGCGGGGGCGCACCGTCGCGACCACCAGGTCCCCCGTCATCGCCCCGCCGGTGGACTCCTCCGGGACAAACAGGTCCCCGTGGCTGTTGGGCGTATCGGGCACGATGAAGCCAAACCCCCGCGGGTTGGCGCGGAAGATGCCGGTCAGGCGCTCGCCGATCTCCGGCAGCGTGAGGGCGTCCTTGGCGCCCAGGACGACGCGCCCCGAGTCCCGCAGACGCTTAATGGCCTGGCGGAAGGTCCCGTAGTCCTCCTCCGCCACGCCCAGGTGGCGGGCAAGCTGCCGCGGCTTGAGCGGCTGATAGTCACGGGCGGCCAGACTCTTGATGATGGCATCGACGTAGCGATCGGGCATAGCGGCCTCGTGCATTCAGGTTGGGGGCGAGCCAATGCTAGAACCTAGAACCCCCGCTAGGCTAACCGCACGGCCGCGGCGACGCTAGCGCCTTTGCCCCGCGGGCCGAATCGTGCTATGCTCCCCCCTGCGCCCCGGCGCCCTACCCCGCGGAGAACACCATGCAAGCCATCGTCGAACTCGCCGCCCGACTGGGCAAGGCCATCGCCGAATCCCCCCAGGCCGCCACGCTGCGAGCGGCCAAGGAGGAACTCAACCGCCACGCCGAGCTGGCCGCGATGCTGAAGGACTTCTCCGCCCAGGCCGACAAGATCGCCCACCTGGAGGCCGAGGGCAAGCCCGTCGAGGTCGACGACAAGCACCGCCTGGAGGAGATGGAGGGCAAGCTGGTCAGCCACGACGTCTTCAAGCGCTACACCGCCGCCCAGATGGACTACGTGGACCTCATGCACCAAGTCAACACCGAACTCCGCAAGTGCCTCGCCCCGGTGGAGGAGTAGCGATTTCGTGGGCAGCAGAGCTGCCCACCCTACCTTGTTAGACGAGTAGGGTGTGCAGCTCGGCTGCACACGGAATCATGCGATGGTCTACTCGGCCCAAGAGCCAGTACGTTCTGTCTGAAGGAGTAAGGAGTGCCCATAGGCAACAATGATGATCTGCAAGTCGACAACTATGGCGACTATGTGGTCTGCCTTATCGACGTGCTGGGGCAGAAGGACAAGCTCAAGCAGTGGGCCCGGCGTACTGAGGATGGACAAATCACCGGAGAGTCCCGCAATGCGGTGAAGCAGTCAGTTGGTCCGCTCGTGAAGTTCACGAAGGATTTCCTCGATTACTTCCATCAGCTCAGGACGCACCCCCCCTCAGATCTGATCGCCAACTTGCCTGAGGAACAACAGAAAGAGTATCACCGCCTTAGGCAACGTTGCGCAGCGGCAGTCGAGACGGAGCGGTTCTCGGACACTTTCGTGTTCAGTTCACCGATTCAGAGTGACCACGGTGATTACGCGGTATCGGGCTTATGTGACGTGTTGGGCGCGTGTTGCACGGCTATGGTGCTTTCACTGGCCGACGGTACTCCTGTCAGGGGGGGCATAACGATTGGGGTTGGAGGGTTGTTGGAGGATAAGAGTTTCTATGGGCCCGCCTTAGCGGAAGCCGACCACCTTCAGCGCGAAGTTGCAGGTGGCCCGCGAGTGATTGTATCGAAGTGTGTCTTAGACTTCCTACGCCGAGAGAATCCCTTGTATAGCTTCGATAAGAAGGTTCAGGCCATAATGGAGGGGTTGGCCTCCCTGTGTCATTCCCTGCTATGCCAGGACGTGGATGGGAATTGGATTGTGGACTTCATTGGGCAGGGTGCACGTGAAGTGAGCCCAGAATCTGCCCCCGATTTCGTACAAAAGGGGTACGACTTCGTTCGGGGCGCGGCGGTCAGATTTCGGCAAGAAGGAAACGCCAAGCTCGCAGTTCGGTATTACCTCTTGCAGCATTACATCGAATCACGGCTCCCGCTGTGGGGCCTGCAGGCAGGCCGCAACGAATCGTGATTGCCCCGTGGTCTGGGCGTGCGCCGCGCGGTAGGATGGTTGTGGTCAGTTCTTGCGGGAAGGAGGTGCGCGGATGACGGTAAGAGAAGTTCAAGGCCTGCGTGTGCACCTCCGGACTGCCTGCTGAGCTAGGCTTTTGGCGTAGGCCCTTCTCCGTCGGCCGTCCGGTATGGGCGGCCGATGGTTTTTTGTCTGCCTCTTCCATCGCGCCGCGCCGGTGACCGGTGCACTCTGCCTGATGACCCCTGACGCACCCCTTTGGTGAAAGGAACGCCCTATGACTGCCCTGAGATGCAAAACCTCGACGCGTCCCAGACCCAAAGAAGGAGTCCACCAAGACCGGAGAGAAAGCTTTGTCAAGAGACGACAACAGGCGCCGGCCCGCGCCGGGCCCGAGCGCCTTTATCTGCGAGCACTGCGCTCTGGTGGTCAGCCCCGACCCCGGCGGCACGGCCCACCGCAACCACTGCCCGCACTGCCTGTGGAGCGTGCATCTGGACCTGCGCCCCGGTGACCGTG
>JALHTV010000314.1 GCA_022866005.1 Phycisphaerae bacterium | reverse complement strand
TGTCCACCTCGCCCGTGTAATCCTCGATCGATGGGACGATGCCCGCCCGCACGGCGTAGCGCATCTTGAACTTCGGCATGTGCGGGCCGTCGCAGAGGGCGAGGCTCTTGAGGGTGGGGAAGTATTTGCTGATGCCCATGCCCATCGCGGCGGTGGGGTTGATGTAGTTCATCACCCACGCCTGCGGGCACAGGCGATGGACGTCCTTGCAGACCTCGTAGATCACCGGGAACTCGCGCAGGGTGCGGAAGATGCCCCCCGGACCGATCGTGTCGCCGGAGCACATGCGAATGCCGTGCTTGGCGGCGATTTCGCAGTCGATGCCGCGGAACAGCACCGAGCGGTCGGCGAAGCTGAGGATCACGAAGTCGCTGCCGGCCAGCACGTCGCGGCGGTCGGTGGAGGCCTCAATCTTGAGCGGCACGGCGGTGTGCGCCACGACCTTGCTCGCCAGGCGCGACATCTTGTCTAGGCGCCCCTCGTCGATGTCCACCAGCGCGAGCGTCCCGCTCCGCAGGTGGGGGGAGTGGATCATCTGCCAGAGGGCCTGGCGGCCGAAGAACAAGCTGCCCGCCCCCAGGACGACGACCTTGGGATGCTGCATGGAACGCTCCTGTGCTTCATCGCCGCGCCACTCCGGCACGGCGCCGGCGGAAAGTCCCACAGGATACCCCATGCGCGCAGGGAAAGACAGGCGCTCGCGGCACGATGGAAGGTGGGGGGTTACCTGGCCAGGGGTACAAGGGCGGGCGGCTTGGCGGCAGGCCAGCCTATCGCTGCCTTGGCGGCGTTTGCCGATTGGGTGGCAGGACTCCAAGCCGGCTGCGCAGTCGGCTGACTGGCCGCTTGACTGGCCGGCGCCGATGATGGGGGCGGCGGGGGCGCAGAGGCCCGCTTCAGCTCGGTCAGGAGCACGTCGGTCGCGGGATCAGGCTGCACGCTCTCATCCAGCGGAATGAGCTTGGCGGTGATGTTGGCGACCTGGAAGCCCCCCCCGGCGGCCTTGGGCGACAGCTCCAGGTCCACCTGGCCCAGGTAGCGGTACTTGTCACCGGCCTGGCAGACGAGGACCTGCCGCTCGGTGGGGGCGTTGGCGCGGAACCCGTGCTGAAGGACCGTGTGGCTGTGGCCACCGAGGATCAGGTCGATCCCCTCCACCGCCCCAGCCAGGCGCACGTCCTGCGGCAGCCCCAGGTGCGTCACGGCCACGACCACGTCGGCCTGCTGGCGAAGGGCGGGCACCAGGCCCCGGGCCGTCTCTATCGCGTCCGCCTCGTCGACGCCGAGGTTTTCCTGCGACTCCTCGCGGACGGTGCACAGGCCGAGGAAGGCAATCCGCGCGGGGCCGGCCCTCTCGATGATGTAAGGCTTGGCGAGCGCCTCGCCGTCCACCGTCACGTTGGCCGCCAGGACCGGGAAGTCGGCCTCGGCCATCCGCCGGCGCAGCACGTCCAGCCCGCTGTAGAACTCCCCATTCCCCAGGACCCACAGGTCGTAGCGCAGGCGGTTCATCACGGCCACGTTGGCCGCTCCCACCGTCCGCCGCGTCAGCTCGTCGCCGCGGCTGAAGACGTCCCCGCAGTCGACTAGCAGCACGCGGGCGGCCTGGCGGGCCTGGCGGACCTGGCGGACCCTCTTGACGGCCGTCGCGAGCCGCCCCGCCCCGCCGATCTGGCGACCCCCGGTGGACAGGCCCTCCAACTGACCGTGCGAGTCGTTCGTGTGCAGGATCGTGACCTTGACCGGCGCCGCCGCCGCGTCGGCTGCGGAGGTCACCGCGGGGGGCCTGTGCGCGGCCAGGACAAAGAACGCCACCCCCACCGCCAACATCACCGCCGACAGGACCCCGGAGCGGATGCGCTTGGCCCGTCTGCCGTCCATAGCCCCTTCTATCGGCACATTCCCCACCCCGCCCTAGCAGCACCCCCCGCGGCATGCAATTCTGCCGGAGCGTGCTTTGGGGCAATGGCGCGGGGCTGGCGTTTTCGTATAATGCGATGATGGAGTTGATCGACCGCCGCATGCAGGAAGGCCGACGAGGTGAATTGTCGGTTCAGGCCGAGCGGGCGCTGCTGGTGAGCGTGCTGCTGCCGGGCTCGCCACCCTGGCACGGCCATGGGCCGTGCCGTGGCCGGCAGCGTCACCCTGGCGGGCCGGGCACGAGCGCCGACCCGATGGACCCCGTGGGGGAGCTGCGCAGCCTGGCCCGCACGGCCGGGGCGGAGGTGGTCGACGAGATGGTCGTCCGCCGCCGGGAGATCAACGCCGCCCTGTACGTGGGCACGGGCAAGGCCCAGGAGATCGCCGAGCGCGTCCAGCGCAACGGGGTGGACGTGGTGGTCTTCGACAACGACCTGTCGCCCGCGCAGATCCGCGACTTAGAGGGTGTGGTCGGGCGCAAGGTCGTGGACCGCAGCGAGCTGATCCTGGACATCTTCGCCGCGCATGCCCGCACGGCCGAGAGCCGCCTTCAGGTGGAGCTGGCGCAGCTGGAGTACACCTACCCGCGCCTGGCGGGGATGTGGACGCACCTGGAGCGGGTCGTCGGCGGCAGCGCGACGGCCGCGGGGCGCGTCGGCGGCATCGGGACGCGCGGGCCGGGCGAACGGCAGATCGAAATCGACCGGCGCCTGGTCCAGAAGCGCGTCGTGCACCTGAAGCGACAGATCGACGCGATCGACCGGCGCAAGGTCCGCCAGGTCACCGCGCGCAAGGACATCTTCCGCGCGTGCCTGGTGGGCTACACCAACGCGGGCAAGAGCACGCTGATGAACCTGCTCACCGACGCCGGCGCGCTCGTGGCCGACAAGCTCTTCGCCACGCTGGACACCCGCACCCGCCGCTGGAACGCCGGTGACGGCCAGGCCCTGCTGCTGTCGGACACGGTCGGCTTCGTCCGCGACCTTCCGCATCACCTCGTGGCCAGTTTTCGCGCGACGCTGGAAGAGGCCATCCACGCCGACCTGCTGCTGCACGTGGCCGACGCCTCGCACGATCGCGTCCAGCAGCAGATTGCCGCCGTCGAGGTCGTGCTGGAAGAGCTGGGCTGCGACCGCGCGCGGCAACTGCTGGTGCTCAACAAGATCGACCGGATCACCGATCCGGCGATCTTTGCGGTGCTGCGCGGCAAGTACCCCGGTGGGATGTTCCTGTCCGCGGTGACCGGCCAGGGGGCGGCGGGACTCGCTTCCGAGGTGGCCCGCCGGGCGGCCGGGGAGCCGGTCCGCGTCACGCTGCGGGCCAATTGCGCCAACGGGCGGCTGATGCAGTACATCGCGCGCCACGCCCGCATCCACAGCCGCAGCTTCAGCGACGCCACCGCCGTCATCGACGCTGATCTCCCCGCGCAGCGCATCGCCCAGCTCCGCCGCTTCGGCAACGACGTCCACATCACCTGCCACGAAGCCTGATTTCCTCTGCCGCGCAGAATCGCTTGTTGGCCGCTGGCGCGGGCAGTTGTATAATCCGCCGGTGTCGGCGACAGGGAGGTCGTTTGATGACCGACGAGGTGAACAGCGGCGCCCCGACGGACGGGCCGCCGAACCGGCAGGCAGCCCCGTCACCCCAGGTGCGGAGCGCTCCGCCGGCCGGTGAGCTGTGTGCGATGCCGGGACCCGCGGTGACGGTGGCCCTTCGCGACGTGCTGGAGCCCGCATTGGCCGCGGCGCTGCGCCGCCGCCTCTCGGCCGACTGCGGCGTGCACCTGGTAGACATCTCGCTCTCGTCGCCCCAGGATTTCCGCCGCAACGTCCAGGAACCCACCTGCTGCTACACGCTGACCGTCGGGCCCTTGCGCGCCGGAGACGAACGCGCCGGCCGAGCATCCGGCTGCCTGTGGGTGGACGTGGGCGCGGAGATCGCGCATCCGATCCTGGACGTGCTGCTGGGCGGCTCCGGGGGCCGAGTGCTCGCAAGCGACCGGCCGCTGACGGCGGTCGAGCGGCGGTTGCTGCGACGGTTGCCGGAGGCGACTGCCGAGTGCCTATCGGCGGCCCTGGTGCAGGTGGGGGAGTCGGTGCGGCTTGCCGAGGGCCCCGTGGCCGCGTCCTGGGCCGGGCCGGCGGCGGTGCTGACCTTTCGGCTCTCCTGCCGCGGCGCCGATGGCGCGGTGCGCGTGTGCGTGCCGGTGACCCTGCTGGAGGCCATGCTGCCGAGCCACCTGGCGGAGCTGGGGCAGTGGGCGGCGATTGAGCTTTCGGCGGCCTTGCCGGATGCGTCGCTGCCGGCCTCGGAGGCCGCGTCCTTGGAGGTCGGCGACATCGTGACCACCGACACGCCGGTCGATGGCGAAGTGACGGTGCGCCTGGCCGGTGTGGCCAAGTTCGCCGCGCGGCTAGGCGCCTGCGACGGGCATCGCGCGATCACCATCACCCGGCCGCTGCTGCCACCCAAGCAAGACTGACCGGCGCGGCGGGACAGACGGCCTGCGAAGGAGGTGTCGTGATGAGCGTGCTGCTGGTGCTGGTGGCGGCCGTTGTGGTGCTGGGCGGTGGGGGGAGGCTCTATTCGCGGTTTCTCGCCCGGCGGATTGGCGAGGATCCGTCGCGGCCCACCCCGGCGGTGGTGATCGACGACGGGTACGATTACGTGCCCACGCCCACGGCCGTGGTGTTCGCCCACCACTTCGCCTCGATCGCCGGGGCCGGACCGATCATCGGTCCGGTCATCGCCATCATCTATGGCTGGGCCCCGGCGGTGCTGTGGGTGCTGGGCGGCGGGCTGCTGATCGGGGCGGTGCATGACTACCTGGCCACGTACATAGCCACGCGGGAAGGTGGGCAATCCGTGGCGACCGTGCTGCGGCGGATGCTGGGCAAGGACGCCTTCGTGGCCATGATGATCATGCTGGTGGTGATGCTGGCGCTGGTGTGCGCGACCTTTCTGAACCTCTCAGCCACGGCCCTGGTCAGCCGCCTGCCGTTCGATCGCCTCCAGCTTCCGACCGACCAGAAGCTCTTCAGGGTCCAGGGCGGCGAGGTCGTCATCGGCGGCATCGCCTCGATGAGCGTGATCGTCATCACGGCCGTCGCGCCGCTGGTCGGCTGGATGTACATCAAGCGGCGCGTCCCCGTGTGGATCTGCTCGGTGCTGGCGATCGTCATCTGCACGGCGAGCGTCGCGTTGGGCGTTTATTGTCCGGTGGCCTTTCCCGACGAGATCCCCATCCTGGGCATCACGCTGACAGGCCAGCATCTCTGGATGTTTCTGCTGTCGGCCTACACCCTGGTGGCCGCGGGTGTGCCCGTGTGGCTGTTCCTCCAGAGTCGCGATTTCATCAACGTGCACATCCTCTACCTGGGCATGGCCGGTCTGCTGGTGACGCTGGTGGTCGGGGGGGTGCGGCTCGCCGGTGGGACGGCGGGGATGGGCGGCGAGGCGCTGCCGGCCTTCAACGTGGCCCAGGGCACGGACGTGAACGGCTGGGTTTGGCCGAACCTGTTCATCCTGATCGCCTGCGGGGCCGTCAGCGGCTTTCATGGCCTCTGCGCCGGCGGCACCACCTGCAAGCAGATCACCTCCGAGCGGGCGGCGCGGCAGATCGGCTTTTTCGGCATGCTGCTGGAGAGCTTCCTGGCCGTGTGCGTGATCGCGGTGCTGATGGTCGGTGTGACCAAGGCCGACTATCTGCACGATGTCTATCCGACAATTGCCGGCGTGGTGGGGACCAGCAACCCGGTCCTGGGCTTTGCGATGGCCGTGGGCAACGCGGTGAGCCGGGCGTTCGACGTCCCCATTGCCATCGGGGCACTGGCGGGCATGATCTTGCTGGAGGGGTTCCTGGTCACCACGCTGGACACGGCCGTGCGGCTGATGCGGTATCTCATTGAAGAGATCTGGCGGACACTGTTTGGCGGCTACGACCTGTTCGCCGCACCAGTGGCCGCGGATGCCGCCCAGCAGTGGGGAGAAGGCGAGCCCGTCCCCGCCGGGACCGACGGCATCCCCGTGGCCCTGAGCAGCGCCGA
>JALHTV010000313.1 GCA_022866005.1 Phycisphaerae bacterium | reverse complement strand
TGGCCCACGGTCATGTTCAGCAGCGTCACGCCCACGATCCGCAGGCCGGTAAGGCTGAAGGTGTCGATGATGTTGCCGGGCCGGCGGCTGGGGCGGTAGAAGTTGTCGGGCTTGAGCATCACCAGCGACACCTCCACGTTGGGCTGGTCGTATTGAATGCGCCCCGCGAGCACCCCCACGTCGCTCAGCGCGAAGTCGGCGAACAGCTTCAGGTGCTCGTCGTTGAGCTGAGGATCAGGGCAGGTGATGACGGCCGGCTCGAAGTAGCGGATCTGGCCCTTCGCGTCGCGGAGGAAGTCACCGTACGTCCCGCGGACCGTGTCGCCCACGGGCTGCTCGGTGAAGGTCCCGATGACGTCGTCCTTCAGGTGCCGCACCGCGTGGGGCCCGCGGAACAGCAGCAGCATGCAGCGGGGCAGGTATCCCCAGGGGTTCCTGGGGCGGAGGTTCTCGTCGATGTACTTGTGCCAGGCCTCCTTCAGCGACGGGTCGGTGCCGGCGGGGCAGATGATCTTCTTGTAGGCGTCCACGAAGGCGTCAGAGAACACGTACATCCGCGCCCCGACGAACTCGAGCCGCGCGTGCGCGAGCAACCGCCCGATGATGCCCCCGGTGCGGCTCTTGAAGAGGCTGTAGGGCGTGATCAGTGCGTACGCCAGTTGATCCGTCACGGCGATCTCCTGCGATGCGGCCGTCATCCTCTGCGGCCCGCATCGGGCGCGAGGATAGCATAGCGCGACGGGGGCTACAAGGCCATTGCCGCCGGCGGGAGCAACTGGTAAGCATCGCACCGGCGCCGAGGCCATGGCGCGGAGGACACGCTCATGAAGATCGGCCTGTGTGCGGGGCTGGAGAAACTCAGCGGTCTGCCGCTGGAGGGGCTGGACTATCTGGAGCCCACCGTGGGCGACCTGCTGTGCCCGCAGAAAGACGAGCAGGCCTTCACCCAACGCCTGCAGGTCGCCCGGACGCTGCACCTGCCCACGCCGGCGGTCAACGTCTTCATCCCGGGTGAGCTTCGCACGACCGGGCCGGCGGTGGAAAGCGGCGCCGTGGACCGCTTTGTGGACACGGCGTTCCGGCGGGCGGCGAGGGCGGGTGTGCGGATCGTCGTCTTCGGCTCCGCCGGCAGCCGCAAGGTGCCGGAAGGCTTCGACCCCGCGGCGGCCTTTGAGCAACTGGTAGGGCACCTGAAGCGATGGGGGCCAATGGCGGGGGCCTGCGGCGTGACGGTCGCCGTCGAGGCGCTCCAGAAAAGGGAGTGCAACATCATCAACTCGCTCACCGAAGGGGCCGAGCTGGTCCGCCGCGCGGGCCACCCCGCGGTGCGGATGCTCGCGGACACCTACCACATGGCCAGCGATGGCGAAGGCCCCGAGAGCATCCGCCAGTTCGCGGACTTGCTGGTCCACGCCCACTGCGCCGACCCGGCCGGGAGAGTGCCGCTGGGCTTGGGGCCCGCAGACCACCGCCCGTACTTCCGCGCGCTGAAGGACATTGGCTATGATGGCGGCGTGAGCATCGAGGCCCACCGGTGGAGTGACTTCGCTGCCCAGCTCCCTGCGGCCGTGGCGGCGCTGCGGGAACAGATCGACTCAGCCTGAGATGTGAGGGGGGGCACGTGGGGGGGGCAGGAAGGTGCCTAAAGAGGCTTTGACTTCTTCCGGGGGGCACCTATAATCCACCCCAACGCAATGGCCAACTCGGTCGGTGAGGGTGAGAAGGCAATGAAGGATCACTCCGGAGGCGGCGTGTCTTGGTGGTGCGTCCTGGCAGGCACCGCAGCGGCGCTGATGGTTTTCGCTGCGCCCCTGGCCGCGGCCGAGTACGCGCACGAGGAGGTCTCGATCTCCGGCCAAGAGATCCTCAGCTTCACCGACGACGGCACGCCGGTCACGGTCGTGGTGGAGGGATTCCAGCTCACCATGGGCGACCGCACCCTCAGCGGGCGGGACGCGGTGATCTGGATCGACAGCCGCCCGGCCGAGGCGGTCACGCAGAACGACATCACGGTCTACATCGAGGGCAGCGCGCAAGTCGTCGAGCCGGGCGGCACGACGACCGACACCACGCTGGTGGTGACCTTGCAGACCGATGGTCGGGTCCGCACGGGGCGGCGGGTCGTCCCGCGGGACCTGAGGGACTTCCCCCTCTATCAGCGGGCGGTGCAAGCCCGCAAGGCGGCGGGGGGTCCACCGGTCACGCCGCCGGCCGCCGCCGGGCCGGAGGCGACGCCCCTTGCTCCCGCCGGGCCCGTCGGGGCGGCGCCCCCGGGGGAACCGCCCCAGCCGCCACCGGCGCAGACGATCGACTTCCATTACGACCAACTCAGCTCTCGCGAGCAGGAGATCGGCCCGGACCGTCAGGTGATGCGTGCGACGGTCCTTCGCGGCCACGTCCGCATCACCACCGGCGATCCCGACAGCATGCTGTTCCTGGAGCTTCGCAGTGACTCGGCGGTGGTCTTCACCCGGCCTGTTCGCCCCGATGACCAGGAGCGCGGGCGGCGCCGCGTGATCGGCGGCCTGGGCTTGGCCACGGCGGCCCAGGGCGACATGACCATCGACGGGGTCTACCTCGAAGGCGACGTGGTGATGTCCCGCGGTGACCGGACCTTCCGCGGGCCGACCGCCTACTACGACTTCGCCACCGACCGGGCCATCGTGCTCGACGTGGTCTTCCACAGCGTCCAGGAGCAGCGGAACATCCCCATCTACGTGCGGGCCAAGGAAGCCAGGATGCTGTCGGTTCGAGAGGCCTACTTCCGCCGCGCCAAGGTGTCCACCAGCGAGTTCTACCGTCCCAGCTACCACCTCGGCGCGACCACCGCCTACCTGATGGACACCGCGCCCTACGACGAGAAGGGTCAGCGCGTCGGGCCGCCGAGCTGGCAGGCCAAGCTCCGCAACGTGACCTACAACGTGTGGGGGGTGCCGATCTTCTACTGGCCGTACGAGAAGACCGACTTCACCCAGGGGCACACGGCCCTGCGCAAGATCTCCGTGGGGCGTAGCGGCAATCGCGGCTGGGGCGTCGAGACCCAGTGGGACCTGTTCCGCCTGTTGGGGCTGGTCCGCCCCAGCGGCTTCCGCGGGCGGTTCGACCTGGACGTGCAGGAGCGAGGGGTGGTCGCCGGGGCGACCGTGGACTATTCCCGCCGCACCTACAGCGGCTACTGGCTGGCTTACGGCGTGTATGACCGCGACAAGGAGGACCGCTTCGGCGATGAGCGCCATGACCTGGCCGCCCGATCGGAGCGCGGGCGCCTGCTGATCCGCCACAAGCAGTTCCTGCCGGGCGATTGGGAGCTCCAGGCCGAACTGAGCACCATCAGCGACCGGAACTTCATGGAGGCGTACTTCCCCGCGGAGCACTTCTCCGGCAAGGAGCAGGAGACGCTGCTGTACGCCAAGAAGCAGCGGGACAACTGGGCGCTGACGGCGCTGCTCCAGTACCGCCTGAGCCGCTTCTACACGCAGACGGAATCCTGGCCGGAAGTGGCGGGGTACCTGATCGGTGAGCCGCTGCTGCGGGATCGGCTGACGTACTTCGGTGAGGCCCGGGTGGGCGCCAAGCGGTGGCGCCCCGCCAACGACCTGCCTGACGATGACAGCGACGTCTTCGCCCGCTTCGACACCCGCCACGAGGTGGACCTGCCGCTGCACCTGGGTCCGGTGAACCTGGTGAGCTACGCCACGGGCCGGGCGACCTACTGGAGCGATGCGCCCCTGGAAGATTCCCAGTGCCGCCCCTACGGGCAGATCGGCCAGCGGGCCAACCTCCACATCTGGCGCGTCTATGACGGCATCTCCAGCCGCGTGTGGGACCTGAATGGGCTGAAACACATCATCACCCCCGAGGCGACGCTCTTTGCCTCCGACAACAGCGGCATCCGGCGCGAGGACATGTACCTCATGGATGGGGCCATCGAGGAGCATCTGCTCCGCCTGGGCGGGGCGAGCGTGGGAGTCTACCAGCGCTTGCAGACCAAGCGCGTCCGTGCCGGCAAGGAGGAAATCGTCGACTGGATGCGCATCAACGTGGTGGCCGGGGCCTTCGACAGCGACGACCAGGACACGCACACCAGCGGCGGAGACCTCTACTGGTATCGCCCGGAGTACAGCATTCCCCGGAACTTCGTCAACTTCCAGTACGACTGGCAGATCTCCGACACCACCGCGCTGCTGTCGGACGTCAACGTCGATGCCGACACCAGCAGCGTGGCCCAAGCCAGCATGGGACTGGCCGTGGCCCGCGACCCGCGCGTGCGCTACTACCTCGGCTGGCGGTACCTCAAGGACCTGGACAGCTCGCTCGCGACCTTCGGGGCGAACTACAAACTCAGCCGAAAGTACTCCGTCAGCTTCTTCGAGCAGTATGACATGGACTACGACGGCAGCCGGAACATCGCCACCAGCATCAGCATCATCCGCCAGCTGCCGCGATGGTACGCCGGGCTGACCATCACCTACGTCAGCGGCGTCACCGAGCAGGACGACATCGTCGTGATGCTCACGCTGTGGCCGGAGGGCATCCCCGAGGTCCGCATGGGGGGTGGGGGCGTCTCGCTGCTGAGCCGCAGCCGGCGGAACTGATCCATTGCGGACGTGTCCTCCGTAGCCCGTACGGGCGAAGGAGGATTGCGGATTGCGGAATCTGTCCCTCAGCGTGAGGGTGTTTGAGGTTTTAGTGCTCACCGCAAGGGGGCGTTCATATGCTTGGGAAGCATGTAAATCGCCTACCGATGGGCTTAGCGGCCTATTGGTTCATCCTTACGGTCTTATCTGGTTGCTCGCTGTATCCGCTGACGCCCCCTGAGTTGTGGGTCCTGAACCAGGTGAACGGTGGGAAGGAAGCAGACCTTTTCTCGTATTCACCTGATCGCAATGCGCGAGTTCTGAGGGGACAATTTGTCGCAGGGCTCCTCTGTAAGACAGTGCTTCTTCCCAAGGTTACACCCCCGTTGGGATACGTACTCATCAAGAGTGCCAGAATCGAGGGTGAGGTTATACTTGATGGTGCCCGCATAACGCACGAGGTGATCCTGGCGGATTGCGAGCTCCGTGGTCAATTATCTGGGAGAAATACGGTTTGGGACAGACCTCTTCTTCTTCTCGGGGGGCTATGTGGTGAAGTGGATCTCGGGGGTGCGAACCTTCTTGGGGGGTTGCGCCTGGACAGAACTAAGGTTATGGGTGGGTTCCGCTTGCATTCGGCCACATGTGAAGGTCTGTTGTCGGTGTCAGATTGTGAGTTCCTCGATGCACGCGCAGGGGTTGACTGCGAGTCTATGATCATCACAGGTGATGCTCTTCTGACGGACGTGAGGATGAGTGGACCCGTGTCCTTCAACAGATCTCAGGTGACTGGTACGTTAGATCTTACCCGAGGAACTTTCCTCTACCGCAGTTCACCGGCTGTCTTCAGCACGGTGAGAATCGGAGGGGATTGCGTGCTGGGTGAGACTACGTTCGCGAATGGAGCTCTTTATGACAGAGCTGGTATTGGTGGGGATCTGAAGGCAGCTGACTGTTGGTTCGGGTCCGGTTCAGGGGAAACGAGTTTCCGAATGGTATCAATTGGGCGCGACGTGGTGTTCCAGAGGGTGAAGTTTGATGGGCGCCTCGACCTAGGGGGGATGGAATACAACGGGCTAAGGGTGGATGGTGGGCCCAAGATGTGGGGTGGGGCATTTGCGCTCATCGCACGGGCCGTCTATGACCGGGATGTTTATGAGCGACTAGAGAAGCATTTGCGCAGGCTCGGGTACACTCGCGAGGCAGACAGGGTGTTCGTCGAGTCCATGAGAAGACAGCGGAAGGAACGCCTCCCCTGGTTGGCCCGTGTCTTGGACTACGTTTTTCTGGATCTGCTCCTTGGGTATGGTCGCAGCCGGCTGCCTGTGCTGGTGGTTGGCGCCGCGATGGTGGGATGTGGTGCGTGGGTATTCCGAGGAAAGAACATGGTTCAGAAGGTACCTAACCACCGCGTTCTGAAGTATAGCGCACTATGGTTCAGCCTAGACTTGTTCATTCCGCTTATCAACCTGAGGATGAAGGACGATTGGGTTTTGAGTGACAGATGTAGATTTCGGAGGTACTGGATGCCCGTGCTTGTCGTCTATGGGTGGTTCGTCGCTATAGTTGTGGTCGCAGCTATCACCAGCTATATCATTAGGTGACGGGATGCGCACCCGGGGGTAGTGACAAAGACTGCGGGTTACGGAATTCGGATTGCTGGACCCGCACTGGCGATTCGTAAGTCCCCTACGGCGTGACCTGGACGGTGGACCACTCCTCGTAGAGCATCGCGAAGACCCACTCGATGTCCGAATCGGCCAGGCGGATGCAGCCCAGCGAGGCGGCCCGGCCGATGCTGTTGGGGTCGTTGGTCCCGTGCAGGCCATAGCCTTCGGCGGAGGTGGTGTTGGGATCGGTGCCGACCAGCCCGATCCAGTATCCGGCGTTGCCGAGGGGATAGTCCGGGTCACCGGGGCGCTGGGGCCTGCGGATCGGGCTGCTGGCCGGGGGGAACCAGGTGGCGTTGATCATCTTCTTGCCCAGGCCGACCTTCCACGACCCCACCGGCGTGGAGCCGTCGGCGCCCAGGCCGACCCTCACCCGCTTGATGAAGAGCTTCTCCAGGCCTTCGCGATGGAGGTACAGGTCCAACGTGAAGTTCCCCTTGCTGACGATCGCGTGGAACGGTCCCTGGATCATCTTGACCGACTGGCCCGCGCGGATGGCGCTGCCCTGGGCGATGCCGTTGACCCTCAGGATCAGTTGGGCCGGCACGTGGAGCTTCAGCTCGCGCTCCACCCTGCTGAGCGTGTCGCCCGAGACGAAGGTGTACTGGAAGGCGTACGGGTCGCCCTCGTAGAACCGGGGAGACAGCAACGTCTCCTCAGCCAGGCGCGTGGCGGCGGTGCGGGCCTGCTCCGCCTCGGCCTCATTCAGCCCGCCGGCGAGCAGCGCCCTCGACAGGACGCTTCGGGCCTCCAGGAGCTTGCCGGCCTCGGTGAGCGCCAGGCCCTGCTGGACCGTCACGTCGCTCGCACCCGACGCCTGTGGCGGCGCGGGCGGGGGCGTCGTCGTCGGCGCCGGGCGCGTGGGGGCGGTCTCCCTGGGCCGGGCGGCCGTGGAACTTACGTGCGAACCGGCCGTGGGGGCCTTGGCAACCGGGGCGGCTGCGACCGGCGGGCCTTGCTTCCTGGCCCGGGGCGACGAAGGCCCGCGAGTGATCCACAGAAAAACCCCTGCCGCCGCGGCCACGGTCACCACGACGGCTACGATCCGTTTGTTCTTGGTGTTCACGCATCTGCTCCTGTCACCCGCCGCGGTCGCGTCGCACCGCCGGTCGGGGTCACTGACGGTCGAAACGCAACACTTCCTTGTCGGTCACCAGGACGTCCAGACGCCGATCGTTGTCGGCGATAGGCAGTTGGTCAACCACCTGCTCGGCGAAGCCCAGCCCGCACGCGGTCGCCTTCAGCAGCGCCGAGGCCAGAAAACGGTCGTAGAAGCCGCCGCCGCGCCCCAGCCGGTGCCCCTGGCGGTCGAACGCCAACGCGGGCGCTACCACCAGGTCGATCTCTTCCAGCGGCCAGGGCTCGCCTTCCAGCGGCTCGCGGACGCCGAACCGCCCGGGGGAGAGGTCCTTGTCGTTCAGCGACTGGCACACCACCGGAACCATGTGCCGCTGTCCCCAGAACACCCGCGGCGCGACGACCGTCTTGCCGTCCTGCCAGGCCGCCAGCGCCAAAGCGCCCGTGTCCAGCTCGCGCGGCATGGGCAGGTAGATCATCACCGTCTGGGCCGAGCGAAACTCCTCCAGGTCGGTCAGCCGCCGGCACGCCTGGAGACTCTTGGCGGCGATGGTCTGGGGCGACATCGCCGCCAGGGTCGCTAGCATCTCTTTGCGAAGTGCCCGCTTCATCAATGGGCGGCTATTGTGGGAGAACGCCCCGTCGGAAGGCAAGCGAAAACGCCCTGGGCGGGTAAAGAGGACCCCAGCGAATCGTCGATCGGTCAATCGGTCAACTGGACGATTGGTCAATCGGCGGGTTGGCCTGGTTTGGGAGGCTCTCGGCCCCGCAGGCGGCGGACGTATTCCAGGTACGCGGCGATGTGCTTCTCGTAGCCGCGGTCGCTGGGGGTGTAGAAGGTCTTATCGACGCCGAGGTAGTCCTGGTCGGGGCTGACGGCCCCGGGGTGGTTGTGGCTGTACTGATAGCCCTGCCCATAGCCGAACTGCTCCGCCATGCCGGGGTGGGGGGCGTTGCGGAGGTGCTTGGGCACCGGCAGCGTGCGGCGGTTCTTCACGTCGTCTAACGCCGCGTCGATGGCCGCGTACGAGGCGTTGGACTTGGGCGCGCAGGCCATGTAGATGGCCGCCTGGGCCAGCGTGATGCGGCACTCGGGCATGCCGATCCGCTCGGTGATGTCGAAGGCGGCCGCCGCGACGGAGATCGCCCGCGGGTCGGCGTTGCCGATGTCCTCGCTCGCTAGGATGGCGATCCGCCGGGCGATGAAGCGGGGGTCCTCGCCGGCCTCCAGCATCCGCGCCAGCCAGTAGACGGTGGCGTCGGGATCGCTGCCGCGCATAGACTTGATGAAGGCGCTGGCCGCGTCGTAGTGCATCTCCCCGGCGCGGTCGTACTGGATGGCCTTGGTCTGGATGGACTCCTGCGCGACGGTGAGGTCGTAAACGATTCTTTTCTTCCTCCCGGCCTTGCGGTGCTGGCTGAGCACACCGACCTCCAAGGCCGTCAACGCCCTGCGGGCGTCACCGTCGCTGACCGTGGCCAGGTGGTCCATCGCCTCGGGGGTGATCTGGACGTCGTAGCGCCCCAGGCCGCGCTCCTTGTCCGCCAGGGCGCGGCCAATCAGCGCGAGGATGTGCTCATGGGAAAGCGCGGCGAACTGAAAGATCGTCGAGCGCGACAGCAGCGGGGAGTTGATGGTGAAGAAGGGGTTCTCGGTCGTCGCGCCGATGAGGATGACCACGCCGCTCTCCACGTCGTTCAGCAGGACGTCCTGCTGGGCGCGGTTGAAGCGGTGCAGCTCGTCCATGAACAGCACCGTGCGCTTGCCGGTAGCGGCCAGGCCTGCGCGGGCCTCCTCAAGGATGGTCCGCACGTCCCTGACGGTGGCCGAGGCGGCGTTGAGCAGGTGGAAGCGGCAGTCGCAATGGCGGGCGATGACGTGGGCAAGCGTGGTCTTGCCCGCCCCCGGCGGCCCCCAGAACACCAGCGACGACAGGGTCCCGGCCTCCAGCATCCGCCGGAGCATCCTCCCGGGGCCCAGGAACTCCTCCTGGCCGACCATCTCGTCGAGCGTCCGCGGGCGCATCCGCACGGCCAGGGGCGCGTGGGCGGCGAGGGCCTCGTCTTCGCTCTGTCGGAACAGGTCCATGGGGTCCACCTGCCTGGGGCCGGGGAGAAACGCCCGGGTGTTTTCTTCTCAACGAACCGGCCCGTCCTTGCGACATTATAAAGGATAACGCCGATTTGGCCGTTGTGATAGAATCCCGGGCTTGATGCCAGGCCGTTTGTCAGCCGCCGGCGGCCTCGGCGCCGAGATCGAGGGAGCAACCTATGTGCGGCATCGTGGGATACATTGGCCCCAAGCGGGCCTGCGACGTGCTGATCGAGGGCCTGAAGCGCCTGGAGTACCGCGGGTACGATTCGGCCGGGGTGTGCGTCTACCATGCGGGGCGGCTGCACATCGCCAAAAGCCCCGGGCGGATCAGCGAGCTCGAGAAGAAGATCGCCGAGGATCCCGCCATCCAGTGCGGCACGGTGGGCATCGGCCACACGCGCTGGGCCACGCATGGGGAACCCAACGAGGCCAACGCCCACCCGCACTGCGACCTCTCGGGGCGGATCGCGCTGGTGCACAATGGCATCATCGAGAACTACGCACCGCTCAAGCGGTTCCTCTCGGACCACGGCCACGTGTTCCGCAGCGAGACCGACACCGAAGTGCTCGCCCAGCTCATCGGGCGCTTCTGCCAGGATGGGGCCGAGACGCTGGAAGACGCCGTGCGGGCCGCCCTCAGCGAGGTGGGCGGCACCTACGGCATCGCGGTGATGAGCGCGTCGGAGCCGGACAAGCTGGTGGTGGCCCGTAAGGGCAGTCCGCTGATCGTGGGCGTGGGCAGCGGGGAGTACATCGTCGCCTCGGACGCCTCGGCCATCCTGGAGCACACGACCAACGTCGTGTACCTCAACGACAACGAAATGGCCGTCGTCACCCGCGACAGCCTGCGGACGATGACGCTGGACAACGTTCCGGTCTCCAAGGAGGTCGAGCAGATCGAGTGGTCGCTGGAGCAGATCGCCAAGGGCGGGCACGAGCACTTCATGCTCAAGGAGATCTTCGAGCAGCCGGAGGTCGTCAAGATGTGCATGCGGGGGAGAGTGGACCTTCGAGACATGCGCATCCAGCTCGGCGGGCTGGAGTCGGTGACCGGCGCGCTGCTCCGCACCAAGCGACTCATCCTGACGGCCTGCGGCACGGCGTGGCACGCGGCGCTGGTGGGAGACTACCTGTTCGAGGATCTGGCCAGAATCCCCACCGAGGTCCAGTATGCCAGCGAGTTCCGCTATCGCAACCCGATCGTCGAGGACGACACGACGGTGATTGCGATCAGCCAGTCCGGGGAGACGGCCGACACGCTGGCCGCGCTGCGCGAGGCCAAGGAAAAGGGCGCGCTGGCGCTGGGTATCGTTAACGTGGTCGGCTCCACCATCGCGCGAGAAACCGACGCCGGCGTCTACCTGCACGCCGGCCCCGAGATCGGTGTGGCCTCCACCAAGGCGTTCACCTGCCAGCTCGTGGTCGAGACCATGGTCGCGCTGCTGCTGGGACGCAAGCGGCTGCTGTCCCAGCCGGTGATGGAGCAGTACCTTCGCGAGCTGGCGGCCATCCCCGACAAGATGCAGCGCGTCCTGGACAAGGCCGAGGAAATCCGCAAGATCGCCGAGGACTACGTCGATCGCGACAATTGGCTGTTCCTGGGGAGGGGGTACAACTACCCCATCGCCCTGGAGGGGGCGCTGAAGCTCAAGGAGATCAGCTACATCCACGCGGAGGGCCTGCCGGCGGCGGAGATGAAGCACGGTCCCATCGCCCTGATCCACGAGGGCATGCCCGCGGTGTTCGTCACGCCGCAGGGGCCGACCTATGACAAGATCCTCGGCAACATCGAGGAGGTCCGCGCCCGGCGGGGCAAGATCATCGCCGTGGCCAGCGAAGGCGACGAGGGCATCCGCAGCTGCTGCGATCGGGTCATCACGGTCCCGGACTGCCCGGTGGCGCTCCAGCCGATGCTGACGGTCATCCCCCTGCAACTCCTGGCCTATTACGCCGCCGTCGCCCGCGGCTGCAACGTGGACAAGCCGCGGAACTTGGCGAAGAGCGTGACCGTGGAGTAACCGCCCCGGCCGGGCCGAAGCGGGCGGGTCATGGGGGGCGGAAAAGCCGTGCCGCGGCGAAAAAAAGTTTTGACACGCCTTTGGCTGTAGCTATAGTAGACAAATCGTCTTGTGGCCCCGGTGGCGGTGTACCCATTAGGCGAGCTGTTTTTACCCGCAGGCAGCAGTCCGGCCGCGGATAGGCCGAAACGCTGCTGTAGCTCAGCCGGTAGAGCGCGTCCTTGGTAAGGACGAGGTCATGGGTCCGAATCCCATCAGCAGCTTTGGTGCAGAGTTGATGGGCCGGCGGCCCAAACCGGATGCCGTGGTACCCTTTCCACAGACAGGGAAGAGGTAGGGCGGTCCCCGGCCCAGGACGGGCCGGGGGAATGATGGTGAACTGAAACTCAGGACTTGCATCGGACTGGACCTAGGCAAGAGGAGCAACCCATGGCAAAGGAAGTATTCCAAAGGACCAAGCCGCACGTCAACGTCGGGACGATCGGTCATGTGGACCATGGAAAGACGACGCTGACCGCGGCCATTACGAAGGTGCTGGAGCTTAAGGGCCTGGCGAAATACAAGAGCTACGATGACATCGCCAAGGCGTCGGAGTCCCAGGGCCGGAGAGACCCGACGAAGATTCTGACCATTGCCACCGCCCACGTGGAGTACTCCTCGGCCAAGCGCCACTACGCCCACGTGGACTGCCCCGGCCACGCCGACTACGTCAAGAACATGATCACCGGCGCTGCCCAGATGGACGGGGCCATCCTGGTGGTCTCGGCGGCGGATGGTCCGATGCCTCAGACCCGTGAGCACGTGCTCTTGGCCCGGCAGGTGAACGTCCCGGCGCTGGTCGTGTTCCTCAACAAGGTGGACCAGGTGGACGATCCGGAGCTGCTGGAATTGGTGGAGATGGAGGTCCGCGAGCTGCTCACCAAGTACGAGTTCGACGGGGAGAAGGCGCCGGTGATTCGCGGCTCGGCCACCAAGGCCCTGGCCAATCCCACCGGGGAGGACGCCAAGCCCATTGACGCGCTGATCAAGGCCCTGGACGACTACATCCCCGAACCGGTCCGCGAGATCGACAAGCCCTTCCTGATGCCCGTCGAGGACGTCTTCAGCATCAAGGGGCGCGGCACCGTGGGCACCGGGAGAATCGAGCGCGGCGTGGTGAAGGTGGGCGATCAGATAGAGATCGTCGGTCTCGCTGAGACGCAGACCACGACCGTCACGGGCGTGGAGATGTTCAACAAGACCCTCGACGAGGGCCGGGCGGGTGACAACGTGGGCTGCCTGCTCCTCGGCATCGAGAAGGACCAGCTCGAGAGAGGCATGGTCCTGGCCAAGCCCAAGAGCATCACCCCGCACCACAAGTTCAACGGCGAGGTTTACGTGCTGACCACGGAAGAGGGCGGCCGGCACAGCCCGTTCTTCACCGGGTACCGCCCCCAGTTCTACTTCCGCACCACCGACGTCACCGGCACGATCAAGCTGCTGGGCGGGGCTGAAATGTGCATGCCCGGCGACAACGTGCAGATGGAAGTGGAACTGCTGAATACCAAGATCGCCATGGAAGAGGGCCTGCGGTTCGCCATCCGCGAGGGCGGCAGAACCGTCGGGGCCGGCGTGGTGACCCAGATCGTGGAGTAAGCGGCCATGGCGAAGTCCAAGGCCAGGGAATACGTGTGGCTTCAGTGCAGCGACTGTGGCTCGCTGAACTATCGCACCCAGGTGCGGGTCTCGGGCGGCGCGCCGAAACTTCAGCTCAAGAGATATTGCCCCAAGACCCGAACGCATACGGAGCACAAGATCAAGAGAAAGTGACCTCGGCCTCCCCCGCGGGCGACCGGACCGGAATACGGCAGTAGCTCAACTGGCAGAGCAGCGGTCTCCAAAACCGCAGGTTGGGGGTTCAAGTCCTCCCTGCCGTGTTGATGTCCTGCTGGGTGCGGCGATTTCCGGCCCCGGCCGGCGCGGGAGAGGGCTGCGGAAGGAAGTGACGCAACGTGCCATCGCTGGAAATCTACAAGCGCGGACAGGGCAAGTACACGCGGATCACCACGTTCCTGGGCGTGGTGCTGCTGGCGGCCATCGGGGCCGTGAGGCTCAGCGAGGAGTTGACGACCGTCCAGCTCAGCCCTCTGGTGCGCTACGGCATTGCGACGGCGCTGGTGGTGATAGCCGCAGTGGTGATGTTCTGGATTGTCAACCGGCCTCGGTCGGCCGACTTCATGATCGCCACGGAAGGGGAGATGAAGAAGGTCTCCTGGTCCAGCCGCAAGGAAGTCGTCGGATCGACCAAGGTCGTCATCATCACGACGTTGATCCTGACGGTGATCCTCTTTGCCGTGGACATGCTGTTCACCCAACTGTTCGTGTGGATGAAGGTGCTGGGCTAGCGGTGCGGGGCGCTACGCTGCACAACGGACAATCGGCCAATGGGTAAGCAATGGTACGTTTTGCGAGTGGCCTCCAATAAGGAGGGACAGGTGCGCGAGGCCCTGGACCGCAAGGTCAAGATCGAGGGCCTGGAAGACCGCATCGGACGGATCCTCGTGCCCACCGAGCGGCGTCCCAGTCCCCGCAGTACCCGCGGGGGCGGCAAGAAATACGTCGAGCGCAAGATGTACCCCGGCTACGTCTTCGTCGAGATGGAGCTGGGCGAGGACGGTCGCATCGGTGAGGAAGCCTGGTTCCTCATTCGCGAGACCACCGGCGTGGGTGACTTCATCGGCGCCACCGGCAAGCCCACCGCCATGAAGCAGACCGACGTGGACAAGATGCTCATGCAGGTGGAGAAGGCCCAGGAAGGCGCGCCCTTCGCGGTGGAGTTCGCCAAGGGCGACGCCGTGAAGATCAAGGAAGGCGCCTTTGAGAACTTCGAGGGGACGGTGGACGAGGTGCTGGCGGAGAAAGGCCTGGTGCGGGTGATCGTGACGATCTTCAGCCGGGCCACGCCGGTGGAACTGGAGTATTGGCAGGTGGAGAAGTCCTAGCGCCTTGCGGCGTTGAGAGTTCACGATGGCTAAGCGGATTGTGGCCAAGATCAAGCTTCAGGCCCCGGGCGGCCAGGCGACCCCGGCCCCGCCGGTGGGACCGGCCCTGGGGCAGCACAACATCAGCCCCGGTCAGTTCGTCTCGCAGTTCAACGAGCGGACCAAGGAATACAACGGAATGCCCATCCCCGTGGAGATCACCGTCTACGCGGACCGGACCTTCACCTTCATCACCAAGAGCCCCCCGGCGGCGGCCCTGCTGAAGGAGGCCGCCCAGATTGCCAAGGGCTCGGGCGTGCCCAACAGGGAGAAGGTCGGGCAAGTGACCATGGACCAGGTCCGGGCTATCGCCCAGCGCAAGCTGGCGGATTTGAACGCCCATGACCTGGAGCACGCCTGCCGGATCATCGAGGGCACGGCCCGCAGCATGGGCATTACCGTCGTGAAATAGCACTGACACAGTGGACCTTCGGGGCCGCCGGGCCGCAAGGCGACCGGGTCAGCCCCCGCCGCACCACGGGCGAACAGACGTGGGAGTCCCGCGCGGGACGTTCAGGAGACGTCGATGCCGAAGATTCGAGGCAAGCGCTATCGGGAATCCCTCCCCAAGATTCCCTCTGGCAAGCTTCGCGTGGCTGAGGCGGTCAAGGCCCTCAAGGCCCTGCCCACCACGAAGTTCGACGCCACCGTGGACCTGGTCATGCACCTGGGCATCGACGCCAAGCAGGCCGACCAGGCCCTGCGCGGGGCGGTGAGCCTGCCGCACGGCATCGGCGTCAGCAAGAAGGTCATCGCCTTCTGCGAGGGCGAGGACGTCGACCGGGCTAAGGATGCCGGGGCCATCGAGGCGGGCGGCGAGGACCTGATTAAGAAGATCTCGGACGGCTGGATGGACTTCGATGTGGCCATCACCACACCGGCCATGATGCGGAACGTCTCCAAGCTGGGGCGGATCCTCGGTCCCCAGGGCAAGATGCCCTCACCCAAGTCCGGCACGGTCGTCAACGACATTCCCACGGCGGTGAAGGAATACGCCGCGGGCAAGGTGGAGTTCCGCACCGACGATGGCGGCAACGTCCACGCCCCGGTCGGCAAGATGAGCTTCGATGAGGCCAAGCTGGCGGAGAACGTGGAGGCGTTCATCAGCCACATCAAGCGCCTCAAACCGCCGACGGCCAGGGGTGTCTACATCCGCCGGGCGTGCCTGTCGGCCACGATGAGTCCATCGATCTCCCTGGACGTGGAGTGACGCATGAGTAAACCGGTCAAGGAACTGCTTCGGAAGGAACTCACCGGCCGCCTGGAAGGCGTCGACTCTCTGGCCGTGGTGGGCTTCAGCGGCGTGGATGCGCCGATGACTCACATGATCCGCAAGCGCCTCCGCGCCAAAAACATCACGATGCGGGTGGTGAAGAACTCCGTCGCCCGCCAGGCCTTCCAGTCGGTGGGCCTGGAACGGGTGGCGGACCTGCTGGATGGACCCTGCGCCATCGCCTACGCCCCCGACGGGGTGGTCGGCGTGATCCGCGAGCTGCTGGAGCTCGGCAAGGACGCACCGACGCTGACCGTCAAGGCCGCGTACATGGAGGGGGATGTCTTCGGCGCCGAGCGGATTGCGGAGCTGAGCAAGTATCCCACGCGCGACGAAGCCATTGCCCTGGTGGTCAGCGCCGCGACCGGCCCGGGCCGCAAGCTTGCGGGCTGCCTGATGGCCCCGGCGCGGAAGCTGGCGGCGGTCATCAAGGTCGTGGAGGACAAGGCCAGGGCCTCGTCCCCGGCCCCGTTGCCGGAAGCGGCCTAGCGCGTGCGGGAGGATCACAGAAACTAAAGAACGAACCGGCTGCGGATTGGTCCGCCGAAGGTCGCCGCGGCGACCGAAGGCGGATTAAATGGGCGCCAGCGGGGCGTCCGCCTATCAGGCCGGATTGGGTAGAGACAGAAGCGGAGTGTGATACGATGTCGGAAGCGACGGCAGAGGCTGGCAAGGACAAGGAATTCTCGGCCGAGATCAAGGCCCTGGGCGACAAGATCGTCAAACTGACGCTGAAGGAAGCGGTGGACCTGGCGTCGTACCTCAAGCAGGCCTACGGCATCGAACCGGCAGCCGCGGCGGCGATCGTGGTGGCGGCCCCGGCCGGCGGTGCGGCCGCGGCCGCGGTGGAGGAGAAGACCACCTTCGACGTCATCCTCACCAGCGTTGGGAACAAGAAACTCCAGGTCATCAAGGCCGTCCGTGCCCTGACCAACCTGGGGCTGACCGAGGCCAAGACGTTGGTGGAAGGCGCCCCCAAACCGGTCAAGACCGGCGTGTCCAAGGAGGATGCCGCCGCGGCCAAGAAGGCGCTGGAAGAGGCCGAGGCGACGGTCGAGATCAGATGATTTCCGCTAGACGGGATCGCGAACGGATGAAACGTGTAACACCATAGTATCGAGGACATTATTATGCTGCGCGTAGAGCGGGTGCGGGACTTTTCCAAGGTGGGTGACGGCGCCCCCATCCCCAACCTCATTGACATCCAGACCGCCGGCTACGATCGCTTTCTCCAGGCCGACGTGGACCCCACGCGGCGCAAGAACGAAGGCCTGGAGGCGCTGCTGCGCGAGATCTTCCCGATCGTCAGCTACGACGGCAACACGCAGTTGGACTACCTTCACTACGAGCTGGGCGAGGCGCGGTACACCCCTCAGGAGTGTCGCGATCTGAGGCTCAGCTACGGCGCGCCCTTCCGCATTCGCTGCCGCCTGAGCCGCAAGGACGCCAAGGACGTCATCGAGGAGTCCATCTACATC
Organism: Phycisphaerae bacterium; assembly: GCA_022866005.1. GTDB lineage: Bacteria > Planctomycetota > Phycisphaerae > SM23-33 > SM23-33 > JALHTV01. The sequence continues at coordinate 5,370 of JALHTV010000313.1, read as the reverse complement.
GGCGAAATCCCCCTGATGGTCGGCGGCGGGGAGTTCATCATCAACGGTGCCGAGCGGGTGATCGTCTCGCAGCTCCACCGCTCTCCCGGCGTGGACTTCAGCGTGGCCATGGAGGAATCCGACCGGCCGCTGCATTCGGCCCGCATCATCCCCGAGCGCGGCAGCTGGATCGAGATGGACGTCAACAAGAAGGAATACCTGACGATCCGCATCGATCAGTCCGGCAAGATCCCCGCGACCAGCTTCCTCCGCGCGATGGACGCCCAGTACGGCACCACCGCGGCCATCATCCGCGAGTTCTACGAGACCAAGACCTTGCCGGTCGATCAGCTCCAGCCGGCGATGCACGTGGTCGAGGCGGTGGTCGAGCGCGAGAGCGGTGAGGAGCTCGTCCCGGCCGGCGGGCAGATCGGCGAGGCCCTGACCCGCATCGCCAGCTCCGGTATCAAGCGCGTCGAGGTCGTCACCGCCGTCAACGATCCGCTGATCATCAACACGCTGCTGGAGGACGCCGCCGACAGCCACGAGAACGCCCTCCTGCGCATCTACGCCCGCCTGCGCCCGGGCAATCCGCCGCAGCTCGACAAGGCCAAGACGCTGTTCGACGAGAAGTTCTACGACGAGAACCGCTACCGCCTGGGCAAGGTGGGGCGCTTCCGCATCAACCGCAAGTTCCACCAAGAGGTCCCGGAGCGCGTGATGACGCTCCGCCCCGAGGACGTGCTGAACACGCTGAAGTACATCGTCCTGCTGCGGAGCGGTGAGGGTGTGGTGGACGACATCGACCACCTGGGCAACCGCCGCCTGCGGACGATCGACGAACTGGCGACCGATGAACTGCGCAAAGGCTTCCTCAAGCTCCGTCGCACGGTGCAGGAGCGGCTGAGTCTAAGAGACCCCACCGAGCTCACCAAGGTCGCCGAACTGGTGAACTCCAAGAGCATCTCGGCCAGCATCGACTATTTCTTCGGACGCGGCGAGCTCAGCCAGGTCGTGGACCAGCAGAACCCCCTCAGCCAGCTCACGCACGAGCGCAGGCTGAGCGCCCTGGGGCCGGGCGGGCTGAACCGCAAGCGGGCGGGCTTCGAGGTCCGCGACGTGCACATCAGCCACTACGGGCGGATCTGCCCCATCGAGACGCCCGAAGGCAACAACATCGGCCTGATCAGCTCGCTGGCCATCTACGCCGGCGTGGACCAGTACGGCTTTCTGGTCACCCCGTACCGCCGCGTGAAGGGCACCCGCGTGACCGATGAGGTGGTGATGCTGCGGGCCGATGAGGAGATGGAAGCCGTCCTGGCGCCCCCGGACGCCCTCAAGAGGGAGGGCAAGGTCCAGAGCCGCCTGGCCGACGAGCACGTCCTGGCCAGGGCCAAGGGCGAGGTAAGCATCGTGCCCGGGAATCAGGTGGAGTACATGGACATCTCGCCCAAGCAGACCGTCGGCATCTCCGCGGCGCTGATCCCGTTCCTGGAGCACGACGACGCCAACCGGGCGCTGATGGGCTCCAACATGCAGCGCCAGGCCGTACCGCTGATCCGCACCGAGCCGCCCATCGTCGCCACGGGCATGGAAAAGCCGGTGGCTGAGAACAGCTCGATGGTCGTCCGTGCCCGCAAGGCCGGCGTCGTGACCTACGTGGACGCCGAGCGGATTATCCTGGACAATTCAGATGAGTACGAGCTTCGCAAGTTCAACAAGCTTAACGAGCGGGCCTGCCTGAACCAGAAGCCCATCGTTCGCGAGGGCCAGCGCATCAAGCGGAGCGAGATCATCGCCGATGGCTCCGGCACCTGCCACGGTGAGTTGGCCCTGGGCACCAACGTGCTGGTGGCCTTCATGCCGTTCGACGGCTACAACTTCGAGGACGCCATCGTCATCTCCAACCGGCTGGTTAAGGACGACGCCTTCACCTCCGTGCACCTGGAGGAGTACGAGGTGGAGATCCGCGAGACCAAGCTCGGGCGCGAGGAGTTCACCCGCGACATCCCCAATGTCTCCGAGCGGGCCCTGCGCTACCTGGACCCGAACGGCATCGTCCGCGTGGGGACGCGCGTCGGGCCGGGGGACATCCTGGTGGGCAAGGTGTCGCCGAAGTCCAAGAGCGAGCTGTCGCCCGAGGAGAAGCTGCTGCACGCGATCTTCGGCCGGGCCGGCGAGGACGTCAAGAACGATAGCCTCGAGCTGCCCGCCGGGGAGGAAGGCGTGGTCGTCGACACCCGCCGCTTCAGCCGCCGGATGCACATGACCGAGGAGCAGAGGGCCGAGCTGAACCGCTCCGTCAGGGAATACCGCACCGAGATGAACCGCCGCATGATCCGCGTGTTCCGCCAGATGGTCGAGGAGATGAACGAGGTGCTCGGGGCGCCGGTGGTGGACCCCTCCACGCGGCAGAAGGTCGCCCAGAGCGACATTGAAGCGGTCGTGATGGAGCAGATCGACGGCTTCACGTTCAGGTGGGTCAAGACCACCCGCCCGGCCGCCCGCCAGCAGACGGAGGCGATCTACGCCCGCTACTGGCCGCGGCTGGAGGAAATCCGCAACGAGCGCGATCGCAGGATCGAGCACATGAGGCGAGGCGACGAGCTGCCCTCCGGCGTGCTGGAGATGGTCAAGGTCCGCGTGGCCACCAAGCGCGAGCTGAGCTCCGGTGACAAGATGGCCGGGCGCCACGGCAACAAGGGCGTCATCGCCCGCATCGTGGCCGAGGAAGACATGCCGTTCCTGGCGGACGGGACCCCGGTGCAGATCGTCCTGAACCCCCTGGGCGTGCCCGGCCGCATGAACCTGGGGCAGATCCTCGAGACCCACCTGGGCTGGGCGGCCGCGGTGCTGGGCTTCCAGGCCATCACGCCCGTCTTCGACGGCGCGACCGAGGAAGAGATCCGCGCGTGCATCGAGGAGGCCAACACCCACGTCCGCAGCCGCCGCGAGGACGTTTCGGTGATCCAGAACGCCGGGGACACGGGTGAGCTGCTGGTGGAGATGCCGTCCGACGGCAAGGTCCCGCTCTACGACGGCCGCACGGGCGAGCCGTTCGAGCAGAGAGTGACCGTGGGCTACATCTACATGAACAAGCTGCACCACCTGGTGGACGAGAAGATTCACGCCCGCGCCACCGGCCCGTACTCGCTGATTACCCAGCAGCCGCTGGGGGGCAAGGCCCGCACCGGCGGGCAGCGGTTCGGCGAGATGGAGGTCTGGGCCCTGGAGGCCTACGGCGCGAGCTACACGCTCCAAGAGCTGCTGACGGTCAAGAGCGACGATGTGGAAGGCCGCACGAAGATCTACGAGAGCATGGTCAAGGGCACCAACACGCTGGACGCCGGAACGCCGGTCAGCTTCGACGTGCTGTGCAACGAGCTGCGCGGGCTGGGGCTGAATATCCAGCTCGAGAAGCGACGTCTGGTGTGACGGGCCCCCTGAGGGCAAGACCGATAGATAGGCAACCCCGTCCCGACGTACTTGAGATCGGAGCCACAGAAGCATGATCGAGAACATCTATGATCGGATCAATGACTACGGGTCGGTGAAGATCCAGCTCGCCAGTCCCAACGATATCCGGAGCTGGTCGTTCGGCGAGGTCAAGAAGCCCGAGACGATCAACTACCGCACCTATCGGCCGGAGAAAGACGGGCTGTTCTGCGAGCGGATCTTCGGACCGGAGCGCGACTGGGAATGCGCCTGCGGCAAGTACAAGGGCACCAAGCACAAGGGCATCATCTGCGACCGGTGCGGCGTGAAGGTGACTCACTCGCGCGTCCGCCGCAAGCGGATGGGGCACATCAACCTGGCCGCCCCCATCGTGCACATCTGGTTCTTCAAGGCCCTGCCCAGCCGCCTGGGCACGCTGCTGGGCATGAAGGCCAGCGACCTGGAGAAGATCATCCTCTTCCAGGATTACGCGGTGACGGACCCCGGCCAGACCCCGCTGAAACTTCAGCAGGTGCTGACGGAGGATGAGTACCGCGCCGCCGTCGAGAAGTATCGCGACGACTTCAAGGCCCAGATGGGCGCCGAGGCCATCAAGGCGCTGCTGGAGAAGCTGGACCTGAGTGAGGTGTCCAAGGACCTGCGCGAGAGGCTGAAGAACACCAATTCCAAGCAGAAGATCAAGGACCTCAGCAAGCGGCTGAGGCTGGTGGAGTCCATCCGGACCTCCGGCAACCAGCCCGAGTGGGTGGTGATGGAGGTCATCCCCGTCATCCCGCCGGACCTCCGCCCGCTGGTGCTGCTGGACAGCGGCAACTTCGCCACCAGCGACCTCAACGACCTGTACCGGCGGATCATCAACCGCAACAACCGCCTCAAGAAGCTGATGGACCTCAACGCCCCCGAGGTCATCATCCGCAACGAGAAGCGCATGCTCCAGCAGGCGGTGGACGCGCTGTTCGACAACAGCCGCTGCCGTCGGCCCGTGCAAGGCACGGCCAACCGCCCGCTCAAGAGCCTGACCGACATGATCAAGGGCAAGCAGGGGCGCTTCCGCGAGAACCTGCTGGGCAAGCGCGTGGACTACTCCGGCCGATCGGTGATCGTCGTGGGCCCGGAGCTGAAGCTGCACCAATGCGGCCTGCCCAAGAAGATCGCCCTGGAGCTGTACCAGCCCTTCATCATCCGCAAGCTCAAGGAGAGGGGCCTGGCGGACACGATCAAGTCGGCCAAGAAGATGCTCGAACGCCGCGAGCAGGAGATCTGGGACGTGCTGGAAGAGTGCATCTACCAGCATCCCGTCCTGCTGAACCGCGCCCCCACGCTGCACCGCATGGGCATCCAGGCCTTCGAACCGGTGCTCGTGGAAGGCAACGCTATCAAGATCCACCCGCTGGTGTGCAAGGGCTTCAACGCCGACTTCGACGGGGACATGATGGCCGTGCACGTGCCGCTGTCGGTGGAGGCCCAGGCCGAGGCCCACGTGCTGCTGATGTCCACCAATAACATCTTCTCCCCGGCCAACGGCTCGCCCATCACCATGCCCATGCAGGACATCGTGCTGGGCGTCTACTACCTCACGGCCGAGAGCGGCATGGAGTTCGTCAAGGACGACGTGCGGCGGGTGACCCTGCCTGACGGCAGCAGCTACCCCGCGTTCGCTCATCCGCGCGACGCGATCACGGCCTATCAGCTTGGCCGGACCGGCATCCACGCCAAGGTCCCCGACAGCAAGCCCAGGATTCTCGCCGAGGCCCAGGCCCGCGTGGACCGCATCCAGGGCGACTTCCAGGCCGACGCCATCACGGAGGGCGAGCGCTACAACCAGATCGTGGACGTGTGGATCCACACCCGCGAGGAGATTACCGAGGAGTTGCTGTCGGTCCTGGAGCACGACCGGCGCGAGGACGACCCCAATTACCTCAACCCCGTCTGGTT
>JALHTV010000312.1 GCA_022866005.1 Phycisphaerae bacterium | reverse complement strand
GTGGAACGGAAGTGCGAGGACCTGCTCCGTGGCCACCGAGGCAATCGGCGGCTGCACCGGATCACCGGCGCCGCCCTCAGCGAGACACCCGCCCAGAACGGGCGCGACGTCCACCTGACGTTGGACATCGCCCTCCAGCAGGAGCTGGCCGCCCTGATTCCTCCCCGGACCAGCGGGTGCATCGTGGTGCTGTCGCTGCCGGAGGGGCACGTCCTGGCGATGGTGTCGGTGCCCGGATACGACCTGAACACCTACCGCGAGAGCTTCGCCAAGCTCGCCCGGGACGATCTGTTCTTCCCCTTGCGGCATCGCGCGGTGTCGCAGCTCTATGCCCCCGGCTCGACGGCCAAGCCCATTGCCGCCCTGGCCGGGCTGGGCAGCGGGGCCATCGGCCTCCAGACCGTGTTTACCTGCGAGGGTTACTTCAACCCTTCCGACACCACGAAGTTCCGCTGTTGGACGGTGGCCCGCGGCATGGGCGGCCACGGATCGCTGAACGTCGTCGAAGGCCTCAAGCATAGCTGCAACGTGTTCTTCTACCACGTCGGCCAGGAGGTCGGCGGGCCGGAGATGGCGCGGTGGTTTGGCGAGTTTGGCTTCACGAGCCCGCCGGGGCTTGGGCTGCCGGAGGAGCGGGCCGGCATCGTGGACGCCACTCCCGGCGTGGGGGAGAGCCGACTGTTGGCCATCGGGCAGGGCCCCGTGGCGGTGACGCCGCTGCACGTGGCCAACGCAATGGCCACCATCGCCCGCGACGGACTTTTCCGCGCGCCGGCGCTCGTGCTGGAGGACGCGCGGGAGGTCGGCTCGCACCAACTGGCGTTGACGGGCGAGCAGGTCGCGGCCGTGAAGGAGGGCATGCACAAGGTCGTGGATGAGCCGGGCGGGACGGCCTACAAGGTGTTCCACGGAGAGGACGCCGAGCCGCTGGGCATCGAGGTCTGCGGCAAGACGGGCACGGCGACGATGGCGGCGCTGAAAACCTCCTCCGGTCAGCGGCGTGAAGGCGACATGGCCTGGTTTGCCGGCTTCGCCCCGTACCGCGACCCCCAGATTGCCTTCGCGGTGGTCCTGGAGTATGTCGAAGGCGGCGGGGGGGCCAACGCCGGGCCGGTGGCCCGCGAGGCCATCCGCGCGTGCATGAAACGAGGGTACCTCCACTGAGGACGACGATGCCCGGGACGATCAGAACGTATCTGCGATACACCAGTTGGCCGATCATCGCAGCCATGATCGCGCTGATGGTCTGGGGCGTGATGGCGATCCGCGTGTCGGGGCAGTCCGATCCGTCCATCGCCGGTTTCGCCCGCAAGCAGGCGATCTTTGCCTGCGTGGCGATCGGGGCGTTTCTTGCGGCCACGATCGTGCCGTACCGCCGCCTGGGGCAGGGGGCCTACGTGCTGTTCGCGCTGACGCTGGTGGCGTTGGTGACGGTGCTGTTCCTGCCGGCCCGCGGCGGGGCGCGGCGATGGATCTTCCTGGGCCCGATCCAGGTCCAGCCCTCCGAAGTGACCAAGCTGACGTACATCCTCATGCTCGCGTGGTACCTGCGCTACCGCAGCAACTACCGACACTTATGGGGGCTGGCGCTGCCCTTCGTGCTGACGTTCGTGCCGCTAGGACTGATCCTGATCGAACCGGACCTGGGCACCAGCCTGCTGTTCCTGCCGACGTTGTACATCATGCTCTTCATGGCCGGGGCGAAGCTGCGGCACCTGCTGGGCATCGTCGCGGTGGCGACCGCCGTGGTGCTGCTGCCGGTGCCGGTGCGCGTGCCGGCGTCGTCGCCTCGGCCTGCCTTGGCCTACGGCGTCGTCTCGGTGGCGGGGCGGCACTATGCGATCCAGCCAGCGTCGCTGGCGCTGATGAGGCCTCACCAGCTCTCGCGGATCGAAGGGTGGGTGAATCAGGGCAGCCTGAAGGACACCGACAAGGGCTACCAGCTTGCCCAGTCGAAGATGGTGCTGGGGGCCGGACGGTGGATCGGCGATCGGGATTGGAGCGACGGGGAGATCTTCTTCCAGATGCTGCCGGAGGACCACACCGACTTCATCTTCAGCGTCATCGGCGGCCGATGGGGCTTTGCCGGCTGCGTGGGCGTGCTGTTCCTCTACGCCGTGATCTTCCTGTTCGGCGCGGAGATCTCCACCATCACCGACGACGCGTTTGGCCGGC
>JALHTV010000311.1 GCA_022866005.1 Phycisphaerae bacterium | reverse complement strand
GGTTTTCGCTGAGGGTGCCATCCAGCGCCGCGGCGAGGATGGCCTGGACTTCCTTGTCCTTTGCAGCGTCCATACCCAGCGCATACCGCGCCCATGCGGCTAGCGCCAGTCGGAATTCTCGGAAATTCTACATTTTCTTTCACGCATGTGTTGCGCGTGGGTGAAGTCTTACGAAATCCCAAACTCCAAGCAGCAAGCATCAAACAAGCACCAAGGGCCACGAACCAATGCCCCAAACGCCCCGGACCGACATCCTTTGTTCGGTCCTGCTTCAGCCACAGACGTTCACGTCCCACCAGTGTCACCGCAGTTGGCCATGATCGGAGTTGTCATCCAGCAGTAGATCAATCGTCCGTTTCGCCTTTGCGAAGCATTCGTATATCGGTCCGACAAGCAGAAACAAGACGTAAATGCAGGCCTCAATCGACATTACGGCAAAGAACGTGTCCTGCTCCCTTGCGTTAGACACGTGTCGTTCGGCCAATGCTCTCATGAATCCCGACCAAGGGATCGCGCCCGCGATACAGGCGAAGAGAGCAGACAATGCCAGACTTCGCCAGAGTCCGGCCATCTCCTTGATCCAATCGATCCGTCCTTCTGGAGCGCAGGCTGTTCCACGTGCCGGGACCCGGGGCTCGACCCCCGCGTAGTGCACAACAGAACTGAGAACACCGGGCAGGAGGAATGCTGCAAACGCCGAGAGAGTTCCCCACGGAGGCGTTGGCGGAGCGAAATTCATAACTATGATGCCCCCGCCCACCAGAACCATCCAAGCCGTGCTCACTGCAGCCTTGAGACAAGGCCTTCGGCAAAACCGTATCCCCACCCAACTGCCAATCCCTAGGGGGATGGCAAATAAAGTGACCCAATAGCCTAGTTTGTACTCTCTGACACCCCAGACATGAGAGGTCAGGATCACTCCCAGGTACGTCCCACAGAAGACAACCAAAGCAAAGCCGAAGGCATTCAGGAGGGCGACCTTTGCTGCAAAGTAGCCCTCATCCCAACGCGACCGTATCTCGGCACCAGCACAGGTTGCGTCAGTTCGTTGGCTCAGAGGATTCTCCTAATGTCTCAACGTCTCCGTTCTTGCGCCTGCCATTGAAGCGAAGGGAATTGAGAGAGGAGGTATTGTCAAATCTTGTGGATGGCGGCGTGGTCATGCGGCGACGTCCTCGGTGTCCTGCCTGATGCCGTCCACGAACCGAACGCCTCGTATCACGTCCGGCAGCACCGTGCTGCCGTTCAATCTCCGCCAGTGACGCTCCGCTGACTGGGCCAGCTTGAACACCATCGTCAGGCAGGCCGTCCGGCTGCCGCAGCCTTTGGTCTTGTCCGTCCGCAACCGCACCGTCGCGAACGTCGATTCGATCGGGTTCGTCGTCCGAATGTGCCTCCAGTGTTCCGCCGGGAAGTCGTAGAAGGCCAGCAGCTTCTCCCGGTCCTTCGCCAAGCAGGCCGCCGCCTTCGGGTACTTCGCCTCGAACGTCTCCACGAACAGATCGAACGCCCCCTCCGCGTCCGCCTTCGTCTCCGCCATCCAGATATCCTGCAGCATGCCCTTGGCCTTGGGCTGCACGTGCTTCGGCATCTTGTTCAGCACGTTGGCTGTCTTGTGCACCCAGCAGCGCTGCTCCCGCGTCTTCGGCCAGACCTTCCGCAACGCCGCCCAGAAGCCCAACGCCCCGTCCCCGACGGCCAGCTTCGGCGCCGTGGCCAGTCCGCGGGCCTTCACGCTCAGCAGCAGCTCCTTCCAGGACTGCTCCGACTCCCGGTACCCCTCGGCCAGGGCGATCAACTCCTTCTTGCCCTCCGCCGTCGCGCCCATCAGCACCAGGATGCACTGGCCCTGGTTGCCCTCGTCCTCGAGGCGAACGTTGAAGTGGATCCCGTCCGCCCAGACGTAGACGTACTGCTTGTCGCCCAGCGGCCGGTTGTCCCAGTCCTTCCATTCCTGCTGCCAGGAGGCCTTCAGACGGACGATGTTCGTCGCCGACAGCCCCGTTGCCTCCGGGCCCAGCAACGCCTGGAGGGCCTCGGTGAAGTCGCCCGTGCTGACGCCTTTGAGGTACAGCCATGGGATCAGCTCGTCGATGCTGCGCGTGCGGCGAAGGTAAGGCGGCAGGATCTTGCTGCTGAAGCGGATGCGGTTGCCGTCGGCGTCGACGCGCTTGTCGTTGACCCGCGGCTGGCGGACCTCAATGGGCCCGACGCCGGTGTAGATGGCCCGCTCGGGCAAGCACCCGTTGCGGACGACCAGGCGGTGCCCGTGGTCATCGCGCTGGTCACGGTGGGCCCCGATGTACTCGGCGACCTCGTTCTGGATCGCAGTGGCCAGCATCTGCTGGGCTCCTTGGCGGAGGATTTCGGTCAGAACATCCTTCGGAGCCAGTTGCACCGTGCTCGCGTCTGTCGTACCCTGTGGCATGTGGCGTGTCCTTTCCCTGTGGGATTCGGTGTCCTGCTTTGCACACAGGCACCAAGGATACGCCGCTTTCTTTGACGCCGCCAATCCACAAGATTCGACAATACCTCCCGCCAGGCGCGGGGGAGGGAGGCACTAAGGGACAGAGCTCGCGCACACCTGCATCATCCCTTGACGACCCCACCAGATGTCGAGAGTTTGGTCTTGGAGCTCTCGCACGCAAATCCGGCTTGGGGCTGCAAGCGAATCCACCAATCCCTGGCGAGTAAAGGCGTCACGATATCGAGTCCGACCATCCAGAAGATACTGGTCCGCCACGGAAGAGGAAAGCGATCTGAGCGTTCCTAACAGGACTGAGCCTGCGATAACCAAGTCCATATG
>JALHTV010000310.1 GCA_022866005.1 Phycisphaerae bacterium | reverse complement strand
GGCCGGGTCGCGGCCGGCCAGGACGGTGACGCGCCAGCTCTCGCCGCTCGCCAGTCGGCAGGTGTACTGGCGGACCTCACCGAGGTAGGTGACGCTTTGGACTGTGGCGGGGATTGTTGAGGCCCCGGGCGCGGCGGAGGGCGGGGTGGCTTGGACCGGTGCGGCGGGCGCGATGGTGATGCGCTCGGGCCGGACGCAGCAGGTGACTATTGAGCCGGCAGGGGGGCACGGGGCACAGGCGGAGGAGAGCACGCCGGCGGTCGTCTCGATTTGGCACGTCGGCCCCGTGGCGGTGACGCGCCCGGTGATGAAGTTGCCCTCGCCCACGAAGTCGGCCACGAAGCGGCTGGCGGGCCGGTTGTAGATCTCCTCCGCGGTGCCGGTCTGCACGACGCGCCCGGAGTCCATCACCGCGATCCGGTCAGCCATCGACAGGGCCTCCTTCTGATCGTGCGTGACGTAGATGGCCGTCACGCCGGTGTCCTTGACCAGCCGGCGGAGCTCGCCGCGCATGAGAAGGCGGAGGCGGGCGTCGAGGTTGCTCAGCGGCTCATCCAGCAGCAGGCAGCGGCTCCCGGCCGCGAGCGCCCGCGCCAGCGCCACCCGCTGCTGCTGCCCGCCGGAGAGCTGGCTGGGTTTGCGCCGGGCGAGTTCGGATATCTGCACGCGCGCCAGGTGCTCCTGGACCAACGTCCGCCGCTGTGCCGCGGGCCGGCGGCGCATCTTGGGGCCGAATTCCACGTTCTGCCGCACCGTCATGTGCGGCCAGAGGGCGTAGTTCTGGAAGACCATGGCGGTGTGGCGGTCCTCGACGCTGGTCCCTGTCACGTCGCGCCCGTCGAACAGCACCCGCCCGGCCGTCGGGGCGACCAGCCCCGCGACGATCCGCAGCAGCGTCGTCTTGCCGCAGCCGCTGGGCCCCAGCAGGAAGAACAGCTCCCCGCCCGCCACGTGCAGGCTGACGTGGTCCACCGCCCGCACCGCACCGCCGGGTGCGGGGTATTCCTTCGCAATGTCCTGGAGCGTGTTTTCCGTCATGAGTCCTCTCTCGCATGGCCGCGCTAGGCGCGGAAGATTGCTCCCAGCCGCCGCCCCAGCAGCGCCGCCGCCACGGCCAGGGTACCGCCCAGAAACACCATGCCATACACGCCCAGGGCGGCGGCGATGTTGGCCGCGTCGGTGTTGCCCGAGGTGGCCTGGGAGTAGATCTCCTTCGTGATGGGGTAGAACGCTTGCGTCTGGGCCAGGATCAGCGAATCGCTGACCTCCAGCACCGCCAGCGAAAAGCTCAGCACCGCCGCGGCGATGATGTTGGCCGCAACCAGCGGCAGCGTGATCCGCGCCGCTGTCCGCGCCGGGGAGGCGCCCAGGTTCCGCGCGGCCTCCTCCAGAGTGGGGCTGACCTGCTGCAACCCCGCCGCCACGCCGCGGACCACAAACGGCAGCCGCCGCACGCTGTAGGCAATCACCAGGATGACAAACGGGTTGGCCGTCGGGCCTATTGGCTCCAGCGCCGTGCCGGGAGCGGTCATGGCGACGTATCCCGCGGCCAGGATCAGCCCCGGCACGGCCAGCGGCAGCATCGCCAGCCCGTCCAGCAACCCCCGCCCGCGCGTGCGCCCCCGCACGATCAGCCAGGCCGCCAGGCACCCCACCACCAGGTCCACGGCGGTGGAGGTCCCGGCGTACTTGAGGCTGTTGACGATGCTGCTGACCGTCTCGCTGCGCTGGAAGACGAACGCCAGGTGCCGCAGCGTGTAGGCGCTGGGCAGGACCGTGTTCACCCACTTGCCCGCCACGGCCGTGAGCACCACCCCCGCGTGCGGCAGCAGGGCGGCGAGAATGATCACGCCGAACACCGCCCAGGCCCCTACCGTGCCGGCAGGCGACAGCCGGTGAGTCTCGGCCGCGATAGAGGCCTTGGTGGTCTCGGCCGCCAGGCCCCGGCCGAAGAGCACCTTGCCGAGGGCGTAGAGGCTCACGGACGCCCCCAGCATCACCAGCACCAAACTGTACACGGCCGGGGTGCTCTCGCTCTTGGCCAGCTCCTTGAAGATGGTCACGGCCGTCAGGCGGTGGTAGCCCAGGATCAGCGGCGTGCCGATGTCGGTCAGCGACCAGATGAACACGATCGTGCCGCCGGCGAACAGCCCCGGGCGCATCAGCGGGAACGTGATTCGCCAGAATGCCTGCCAGGGGCTGGCCCCCAGGTTGCGGGCCGCCTGGGCGTAGGCCGGGTCGATGTTGGCCAGCGCCGCCGAGGCGTTGAGGTACAGGATGGGGAACAGGTGCAGGCTCTGAAGCGCCACGACGCCCCCAAAGCCCGCGCCCAAGTAGTCGGGCGGCAGCGCGCGGCTGAAGTCCAGCACCCCGATCCGCTCCAGCAGCAGGTTGACCGCGCCGAACTGGCTGAACAGCCGCCGCATCGAGAGCGCCCCCACGAACGGCGGCAGGATCATCGGTGCCAGCAGCGCCACGCCCAAGAAGCCCTGCCCGCGGAACGACGTCCGCGCCCGCAGCACCGCCGGCGGCAGGGCGATGACCATGCTCACCAGCGTCGTCGCGCACGCCAGCATCAGGCTGTTGCCCAGATGGGCCAGGTTCACCCGATCGGCCAGCGTCGCGGTGAACCAATACAGGCTCCACGCCTCCCCCTCGCGGAAGCCGCTGCGAACGGCCAGGAACACGGGCGCCGCCAGGAACGCCAGCAGGAACGCACCAATCAGCTCCGTTGCCGCGGCCTGGAATGCCCCGGCGAGGCACGCCCCAAAGGCGACCAGCGCGCCACGCGTCAGGCCCGTCGCCACCGGCGCCTGCCCGCGGCACAGCCACGCCGCGGCCAGCAGCAGCGGGGGGGCCAGCGCCGACCAGCTCGGCAATCGCCGCGGTGCGATGGCCAGCCCCAGCAGCACGCAGCCCGCCCCTGCGAGCACCTGCCGCGCCGCACCTGAGGCGCCCAGCAGCGCCGTCGCCAGCAGCGCCGCCGCTGCGACCGCCGCGGCGGTCCGCAGCGCCAGGCGGCTGGTGCGGGGGGTGGGCGGCTTCGGGGCGGCTACCATGCGGCGGCGATCCTTTCGTACTTGGTGCGGAAGTAGTCCCGCCAGGCGACGTTGATCTGATCGAAGCTGCGGGCGTCTTTGGGGGTGAGCTCGGATGAGTTCATCTTCTCCAGCGTGTCGACGTCGGCCGGCAGGGCACAGAAGTCTTCCAGCGCCCGGCGGTAGTCCTCCTGCCGCGAGGGATCGATCGCCAGGCGGTTGAGCGTGGCCCGCGCCCGCCGCAGGTCGTCGATGTTGTCCACTGCGGCTGCAACCACCAGTCGCTGCAACACGCCGAAGTTCACCCGCTCCATCTCGCCGCCCACGGCCATGGCGGCGCCGGCCTGGTAGGGGTTGACCACGCTGGGCAGCAGCTTGCCGGCGTAGCGCTGGTAGACGTCGCGCCGGATGGGCTGGCGGCCCAAGGCCGTTCGGACCGGGCCATCGGCGGCGCCCACCGGCAGCGCCCACAGCGCCTGGCCGCGGGCGGACATCACGAAGTCCACGAACCGCTGGGCCAGGACGGGGTGTGGGGGGTTCTTGAGGATGCCGATGGGGTCGGCGCCGAAGCTGGTTTGGCCCTGGGGGCTGACGTAGACCAGCTCGTCGGGCGCCTCGGCCACGCGCATCAGCCCGTAGAAGTCGATGGTGGTGGCGATCGGCGCGTCGCCCAGGATCGGGGCGTTGGCGGCGGCCCCGGCGGCGTCGGCGATGCGCTTGGCGTTGCTCAGCACCGCGAGCAATCTCGCCCAGCCCTCAGGCCAGGCGGGCGCGCTCTTGACGATGGTCATGTACGTGGCCGTGACCGAGCCGCTCTGGGCCGGGTCGGCCAATTCGATCAGATCGGTGAAGCGGGCCTCACCCAGATCCTGCCAGAGGCGTGGCGCGGTGATGCCGCAGCGACGGAGCATCTCGGCATTGACCAGGAACCCAAACCCGCTGACGGCCGAGCCCACCCAGCGGTGGTCCGGGTCGATCAGCCGCTGGCCGTTGAGCTCCGGTGGGATATTGGCGACCACGTCCTCGGCCAGCACCAGCGGTTCCAGGAGCCCGGTGGGGTGGCGCTCGGTGGGACGGACCATCGCGTGGAACACCAGGTCCCCGCCGCCCCACAGGACGTCGATCCGCGAGGTGTCGGCCTCGGCGTAGACGTTTCGCAGATAGCGCTGGATGGTGCTGCCGCCGCCTCCCACGCTGCGCCGGTCGATGAAGACGTTCTGGCCGAACTGGACGGCGTGGTACAGGCGGAACGCGCGCTCGTACTCGTCCAGGATGTTCTCGTTGTGGGCGCTGATGAGCACGAGCGTGACCGTGGGCAGATCCTCCAGCGCCACGCCCCAACGCTGGCGGACCTGCCGGTCGGCCTCGGCCGTCTGGGGGTCGGCGGCGCGGTCCTTGCCGCGGCATCCCGGCATCCAGGCCGTCATCGCCGCCAGCAGCACCGCCATCGCGATCGTTGTCCACCTGCTCGCGTACACGCCTAGTCCGCCTTGCCGCCATGTACTACCGCCACCCCGCGCAGCGGTCAAGGAACGAGCCCTCCGGGCCTTGGCCGGAGGTGGCGGCGGACCCCCCGGGGGAGGACGGACTTGCGGCTGCCGGGCTCCACCTTCGGCACGCTCCGGGGCCTGACCTCTGACCTGTCACCTCTAACCTCTTATTCTGACAGTTCATGCGCGGGTGCCGCCAGCCGGTTTTTTTCTCCCCCCCCGATGTGCCCGCGGGCGGAGGGTATCTTAAACTCCCCTGGGGCCGCGGTCCCGAGCAGCGGCACCGGTGTGGAGGTATGCGCCGTGGTGAAACGCCTGTTGGCCTGGATCCAGGAATCGGACCCGCGCCGTGTCGTTTGTGTCATGTGTCTCTGCGTTGCCGCTCTGGCCGCCGCGGGGGTGGCGCTGATCGTCCTCAAGGCCCAAATGGCCGCGATCGTCCTGGGCTCTATGATGATCTCGGCCTCGGGCGTGTTGGGGCTGCTTGCCCACTGGACCGCGAAGCACTACGGCCGCCAATCCCAGACCCTCCGCAAGGCCGCCATCCTGGCCGAGCAGCACTACATCAACGCCCTGCGCCAGATCGTCCGGATCGTGGAAGGGCGCGACCCTTATACCCGCGGGCACAGCGAGCGCGTGGCTATGCTGGCCGAGCGGATCGCCCGACAGCTCGACCTGCCCCCGCAGCGCTGCGAGCAGCTCCGCCTGGCTGGGCAACTGCATGACATCGGCCTGCTGGCTGTGTCGGATAACGTGCTTCGCAAGAAGGGCGGCTTCAGCGCCGGGGAATACAAGAGCGTCCAGAGACACAGCGTGGTCTCCTACGACCTGCTCCAGCCGATGGAGAGCTTGGCGGAGGTCCTGTTCGCTATCCGGCACCACCATGAGCGGCTCAACGGCACCGGCTACCCGGACGGCCTGTCCGGTGAGGAGATTCCGCTGGAGGCCCGCATCCTCGCGGTGGCCGACTCCTACGAGGCGATGACCCACGACCGCCCGCACCGCCCGGCCATGGCGCCGCTTTCGGCGATGCAGGAGCTCCGCCGCTGCGCGCCTTCGGGCTACGATGTCCGCTGCGTCGAGGCCCTGGCCGAGATCGTCCACCTGGGTGAGCTTCAGGAGATCATGTCCCTGGTGGAGGCCACCCCGGCGCAAGCCCCAGCCTAGGCCCCTGGTCCTGCCGGCCGACGGTGGAAGCCCTGTCACGCCCCGCAACCGGTATGGCCCTGGTGGACCTGTCGCGCGACACCCCGCCCGCCGAGAGGCCAGCTCTCAAAAGCCTCTGGATTCTAGGGAACGTTGGCTCCTGCTGCCGGTATGAGCTTCCAGACGGGCACGCTATGGACGATGGGACGGGCGACGACCTGGCGGTGATCGAGCGGGTGCTGGCCGGTGAGGTCGACTTCGGCGGCGTCCGCCCCGGCTGGCGACTTTGCGGCGCTGGTGGTACCGCACGGGCGCTGCTTCGTTCTGTGCGATGCGCGCGGGCAGACCCGCGACAGCCGATCTTTCGGCCCGGTGCCGCTTGGCGACGTCCTGGGGCGGGTGGAGTGGGTCTACTGGCCCCGCCTGAAGGACGTCAGGCCGCTGAAGGGCTGACCGGGCGGGCAGCGGTCTGGGGGGGAGGGAATCCCCCGCCTGACGGCGGGGGCTACCTGCGGGCGCCCTCTGGGGGGGGCCGGGAGGGCCGCGGGTTGACTGTTGACCGGGGAGGGGGCTATAGTCTGGGCAGGTCAACCGTTCGAGAAGGAACCTCGGCTGGCCCGCGCAGCGAAATCACCTATGAGTCACTTTTGTCTGCTCCGCGCCCCGGCGTCGTACGTTGCTCACGATTGGGATCTTCTGGCTGACGCTCCGGCCCGCCGCCACTGGCTGGACCACTTCCCCAAGCACTTCGAGGTGATGCTCTCGCACGCGGCGACGCAGTACG
>JALHTV010000309.1 GCA_022866005.1 Phycisphaerae bacterium | reverse complement strand
GGAGGACACGATGAGTACCAGCAGGCAGGAGCGTCAGCTATCGGTGTTGTGGCGGCTGCGCCGGCAGGATGAGGATAGCGCGCGGCAGGCATTTGAGTCGGCCCGGTCGCAGGTGGACGCAGCCGAGACGCACGTGCGGCGCTTGCGCAGCCTGTTGGAGGCCCACAACGCGGAGGCCCGCTCGGCCCTTGGGAGCGACCCGGCCGCCCTGGCGCGCTACCGCGAATCGGTGGGGGGACTCACCGCGGCCCTGGCCGATGCCAACCGGTACCTGGCGGAGGCCCGCGTGGATCTGGAGCACAAGCGGACCGCCTTGGAGCAGGCCATGTGCGAGCGTAAGGGCACCGATGCGGCGCGGCGGCGCTCGGCCGCCGCGGCCGCTAGCGATCAACAGCGCGCCGAGACCGGCGCCGCCGACGACCTGCACGCGACCCGAGCGGCGGCCCAGGTCGCTGTGCAAACACCGGCTAAGGATCAGCGTTGGGTCAAACCGTGAACGTGCGACTGGAGCTGGGAAGGCGGCTCATCCCGAGCGCTGGGGCCCATGACCTGAGCGCAGGCGGCATGGTTGCGCTGGACCGCAACGTCGACGACCCCGTGGACGTCTACGTGGCCGGGCGGCTGTACGCTCGCGGCCAGGCCGTCGTGGTGGACGGTAAGTTGGCTGTCCGTATCGAGGAGATCGTCGCGTCAGACGCAAGGAGGATGGAGTGAACCCGGGTCTGCCCCTGGCAAGGTGTCTTATCGCTGTTGCGCTGACCGCGGCCTTGACCGCGGGCGCAGGAGCGGCGCCGGCTGCGGAGGCCGCCGCGTCGCGCCCAACCACGGCCCGCGCAACTTCCACGCGAGCCGTCGCAACAGCCGCCACCGGTGAGGGCAACCGCCTGACGACCCAGGCCAAGGCCCGCGAGGAACTCGAAAGCACCCGCGTGTCCGGCCGCAAAGGTCCCGCCGCCGGTGGGGTGATTGCCGACTGGCTCCAGCCGCTGGCGGCCCTGGCGGTCGTGATTGCATTGATCTTCCTGCTGCGGGCGGTGCTGAAGCGCCTCACCGGCCGCCGCCGAACCACCGCGGGCACCGGCGTCGTCGAAGTGCTCTGCCGCACACATCTGGGCGGGCGATGCGAGGTCTGTCTGGTCCGGGTGGGCAAGCGGCTGCTGCTGGTGGGCCTGGGCACCGCCGGGCCGGTGACGCTGTGTGAGATCCGCGACGAGCTCGAGGCCCAGGCACTGCTCGCCGAGCTGGGCCAACCAAGCGGGCGCGGTGGCCACAGCGGCGCGGTGCGCGAAGTAGCGGAAAAGATTCGCTCGCGATTGTCGTCGGACGCGAACGTGCAGGACTGATAGGCATGGATGCCGGATTGTCCGCGCGGAGCAGCCGTAGAGGGTTGGCTTGGCCCGTGTCAGCGGGCCTGGCGGTGGTGGCGATCGCTTGCGTGGCGGCGTCGGCTCAGGGGGTCCCTGCGCCGCTGCCGGACAACGTCGTGAAGGCCCTGCCCGACGTTCAGGACCCCGGGACCGCCGGCAGCGTGGTGCGGTGGTTGGTGATCATCACCGTGCTGGCTGTCGCGCCGGCGGTGGCGGTGATGGTGACGTGCTTCACGCGGATCATCGTCGTGCTGGGGCTGCTGCGGCAGGCGCTGGCGACGCCGCAGTTGCCGCCCAACCAGATCCTGTTCGGCCTGGCGCTGCTGATGACGCTGGTGGTGATGGCCCCGACGTACACGGCGGTGCACCGCCAGGCCGTGGCGCCGTACCTGTCCGGCACGATGGCGGGTGCGGAGGCCTGGCAGGCGGGCCAACAGCCGCTGCGGGCGTTCATGATTCACCAGATCGCCGCGGCCGGCAACGAGCAGGACGTGTACCTGTTCCTGGACAAGAACCAGGCCGCCAAGGCCGAGCTGACCTGGAGCGACGTGCCCACGCTGTCGCTGATCCCGGCCTTTGCCGTCAGCGAGCTCAAGGTCGCGTTCCTGATCGGCTTTCGCGTCTACCTGCCGTTTGTGGTGATCGACATGCTCGTTGCCTCGATGCTGATCTCGATGAGCATGCTCATGGTGCCGCCGGTGCTGGTGTCGCTGCCGCTGAAGCTGCTGATGTTCGTGCTGGCCGACGGCTGGCACCTGGTGGTCGGGACGCTGATGACGAGTTTCCAGTAAAGGCGCCGCGATGGACGCAAGCCAAGCGATCGACCTCGCCCGTCAGGCGGTGATGCTCACGCTGGTGGTAGCCGCCCCGGTGCTGCTGGTGGGCCTGATCGTGGCCGCGGTAGTGGGCGTGCTCCAGGCGGCGACGCAGGTGCAGGAGCAAACGCTCAGCTTCGTGCCGAAGATGGCCGCGATGGTGGTGACGGCGCTGCTGGTCGGCCCGTGGATGCTGTCGCGCGTGGTGGAATTCGCCAAGGAAATGTTCAGCCAATTGCCATGAGATCAACGCGACACAGAGGCACAGAGAAACAGAACCCAAGCTATTCTCTGCTCCTCTGTGTCGCTCCTGCCGTTTCCAACCCGGCAACATAGATGACGGACGTTACGACAAACACAGCCTGGGTAGTCACGCTGGCGATGGTCATCGCTCGCTGCGGTGGGATCTTCGCCGTGGCGCCCGTGTTCGCCCACGCAGCCGTGCCGGTCCGCCTGCGCCTGGCGATGGCCGTGGTGGTGGGTCTGGCCGCCGCGGGACCCCTGGCCGGAGGCGCCGCAGGGGCGCCGAGCAACGGGTGGGAGCTGGGCGTGGCTTTGGCGATGGAGGCTGCCATCGGAGCGCTCCTTGGCTACCTGGCGCGGCTGGTGTTCCTCGGCCTGGAGCTGGCGGCGGTGCACGTCGGCCAGCAGATGGGCGTGGGGTTGGCTGAGGTCTTTCACCCGCTGCACGAAGGCACCAGCCAGGCCGTCGGTGGGCTGCTGGAGATGACGGGGATCGTCATCTTCCTGGGGATCGGCGGACATCGGATGCTTGTTTCGGCGCTGCTGGGCACCTTCGACGTGTTGCCGGCGGGCTTCGCCCGGCTCGCGGGGCCTGGGGTGTGGCCGTCGTGCCAGGCGGGGCTCAAGGGCGCGGTGGCGATGCTGGCGACCAGCTTCGCCCTGGCGCTGAAGGTGGCCGCCCCGGTGCTGGCCGCAATCCTGATGGCCACCGCAGCCGCCGGGCTGGTCCAAAAAACCCTGCCGCAACTGAACATCCTCACGGTGGGGCTGCCGGTTCAGGCGATGCTGGGACTTGCGGTGCTGGCCGCGAGCCTGGTGGTGCTCGCGCCGCTTCTGGCCGAGGCGGTGGAGACGCTGGCGCGGCAGTGGGCCGTGGCGATTCAGGTGGCCCCCAGCGGCCCGTGATGCAGGTCGCGATGAAGGCGAGGTGACGCATGGCTGAGACATGGGAACATGTGGGCGAACGGACGGAAATGCCGACGGCGCTCCGCCTGGCCGAGGCGAGGCAGCGCGGGTTCGTGCCTCGCAGCGCCGATCTGGTTGCTGCGGCCGTGGTGGCCGCGGGCGTCGCGGCGGCGGCGGTTCTGGCCGGCGGGTCCGTGGATGCGATGCGCCGGCTGACCGCGGCGATGCTCGCGGAGGCGGGTCGCGTCTCCGCCAGCTGGTCCGGGGAGGTCTCCTCGGCCGCCTGGGCACTGGCCGCTCGCACGGCTGGGTTGTTGGCGGTCGTGACGGTCATGGCCGTGGTGGCGAACGTGGTGCAGTTCGGGCTGCTGTTTTCGGGCGAGGCCGTGCGGCTGGATTTGGGCCGTCTGTCGCCGGTCGCGGGGCTGGGCAGGATGTTCTCGGCTCGCGCGGCGGTGCGGGCCGCGATGGCAATCGCCAAGGTCCTGGCCGCGGCGGGGGTCGTGTGGATGACGGTCTGGGCCATGGTGTCTCACGCGGCCGGCGCGGGGGAGCAGCCGGCGGCGCGCGTGGGTGAGTGGATTGGTTGGCGCGTGGCCTGGGTCGCGGGCTGGGTGGCGGGCGCGCTGCTGGTGGCGGCGTTGGTGGACCTGGTCTACCAGCGGTGGCAGTACCTTCAGGACCTCAAGATGACCCGCAGGGAGTTCTTGCAGGACTTGCGGCAGATAGAAGGCGGCAAGCGGCGGCGACGGCGGCGCGCGGGAGTCGAGCACCTGCGCGGGCTGCCCGGGCCGCATGCCGCTGAGGACGTCGGACGCGGCGTGTGACAATCGCCGGGATGCAGGGACGCACGATGGACACAGCCAAGGACAGGTTGAACGCCCTCGCCGGGGCGATCGGCCGGCATCAGGGCCTGATCGTCCCCCTGGCCACGGCCGCGCTGGTGCTGGCGATCCTGGTGCCGCTGCCGGCGGGGCTGATGAACGTGCTGCTGGTGGGCAACATCGCCCTGGCCGCGGTGGTGCTGTTGATGACGATGCTCGTCACCAGTGCCCTGGAGTTCAGCGTGTTTCCGGCGCTGCTGCTGGGGGCGACGCTGCTGCGGATGGTCCTCAGCCTGGCCGTGGCGCGGCGGATCCTGACCTGCGGGGCCGAGGGGCGCACGATCGATCAGGCCCCGCTCGCCGCCGGCGAGGTGCTCTGGGCGCTGGGGCAGTTCGTCACCTCCGGGTCGCTGGCGGTGGGGGTGGCGCTGTTCGTGGTGCTGGTGATCGTGCAGTTCGTGGTGGTGACCAAGGGCGCCGCCCGGCTCAGCGAGGTGGCGGCGCGGTTCATGCTGGACGCCATGCCGGGCAAGCAGGCGGCCATCGACGCCGACCTGGCCGCCGCCGCCATCACCGCCGACCAGGCCCGCCAGCGCCGCGACGCCGTGGGCCGTGAGGCCGACTTCTACGGCGCGATGGACGGCGCCAGCAAGTTCCTCCGCGGCGAGGCCATCGCCGCCGTGCTCATCCTGCTGGTCAACGCGATCGGCGGGGTGGTCGTCGGCCTGACGCAGTACCGCTGGCCCATGGCCGAGACGGCCGACCTGTTCGCCCGCCTGACCATCGGGGCGGGGCTGGCGATGCAGGTTCCGGCCTTCCTCCTGGCGGTTGCGGCGGCGCTGATCGTCTCGCGGAGCAACGCGGAGACCGACCTGGGCCGCCAGGTCATCTCGCAGCTGACGGCGCACCCCGTGGCCCTGGCGATCACGGCGGCGCTGCTGGGGGCGCTGCTGTTCACGTCGCTGCCGAAGCTGCCCGTGCTCCTGCTGGCGGGCGGCTGCCTGGGGCTGGCGCTGCTGCTGCGTCGCCGTCGCCAGCCGCTAGCGACAGTGCAGGAAGCGACTGCGCCGACGGCCCCGGGGACGACCGCGCCGGCAGCCGGTCAGAACGTCCGCGACCTGCTGGCCGTGGACGCCATGCGGATCGAACTGGGCTTCGGCCTGATCGGCCTGCTGGAGCCGCCTGTTCAGGGCACCGCGCCCGAGAACCACCGCGGCGGGGGGATGCTGGGTCGCGTGGCGGGCCTGCGCCGCAAGGTCGCCGCGGAGCTGGGCCTCGTCGTGCCGCCGATTCGCATCCACGACAACATAGAGCTGGAGTCCCGCGCCTACGCGATCTGCATTCGGGGGACGAAGGTGGCCTCAGGGCGGTTGTACCCCAAGGAGCTTCTGGCGATCGGTCCCCCGGAGGCCGCCGGCTCGCTGATGGGCCGGGTGACCAGTGAACCCGGCTCCGTCGCGTGGGCGATGTGGATCAGACCGACCCAGCGCCCCCAGGCCTAGGCCGCCGGCTACGCCCTCGCCGACAGCGCCGACGTGTTCCTGGCGCACCTGGAGGAGACGATCCGCCGCCACGCCGCCGAGCTGCTGACGCGCCAACAGACCGCCGAGCTGCTGGACAATCTCAAGGCCCGCGCGCCGGCGCTCGTGGCCGAGGTGACCGCCAAGCTCACGATCGCACAGATTCAGAAGGTGCTGGCGAATCTGCTGCGGGAGCGACTGTCCATCCGCGACCTGGAGGGCATCCTGGAGGCGCTGTGCGACGCGGCCTGCCAGACCACCGCGCCGGACGCGCTGACAGAGCAGGTCCGCGCCGCCCTGGGCCGGTCGCTGTGCCAGCAGTTCTGCGACCGCGATGGCAAGTTGTCGTGCGTGAACCTGTCACCCGCGCTGGAGCAGGAGCTGGGCATGTACGTTGCGGAGGGCGCTGCGGCGGGGCTGGGGAGCATCCCGCCGGAGGTGGGCAAGGCCGTCTCCAAGGCCGTCGGCGAGGGATTGGCCTCGCTCCAGAACCAGGGGCGCCGTCCGGTGGTGGTCTGTGCCCCGCAGATTCGCGCGACCCTGTGGCGCCTCCTGGCGGCCTCGATGCCGGAGGCGGTGGTACTGGGCTACAACGAGATTGATTCCGTCGAAATCGAATCTGTCGCCAGTCTGGGAATCTAAACCATGGAAGCAAAGACCTATTGTGCCTGCACGATGGCTGAGGCGCTCGCGGACGTGAAGCGAGACCTCGGGCGCGACGCGGTGATCTTGCACACGCGGAGCTTCCGCAAGGGTGGGTGGCTGGGCCTGGGCGGCCGGCCGATGTGGGAAGTTATCGCCTCATCCCAGGTGAACGTGCCGCAGCGGCTGCCGTCCGGGCGCTACGTACCGATGCCCAAGGAAAGTGCCGCATCCATCGCTCAAGCTCCCGCGGCCGCCCAACCTCTCGGGCAGGCGATCAGCCGCACGATGGCGGAACTGCATGGCATGGTGGCCGCGCTGCTGACGCGTTCGGTGCCCGTGGCCATCGCCCAGCGTCCCCTGTCGGCGTTGGCCGTGGCGGGGGGTGAGGCCCCCGAGGCCCTAGCGGCCTGGCGCACGCACCTGTTGCGGCGGGACGTGGCTGAGGAGACGGTGACAGAACTGCTGGGGGAGGTGGCCAGGGAGATGCCGGCCAGCGATCTGTGCCGCCCCGTAGTGGTGCGCGAGCGGCTCGTGACGGCGGTTGCCTCGCGGCTACCCGCCGCTGACGTGTCCGTGCCCCAGGCCACCGGGCGGCCGCGGGTGATGGTGCTGGTCGGCCCAACGGGCGTCGGTAAGACCACGACGATCGCCAAGCTGGCGGCCCGATTCAGGCTGGCGGAGCGCCGGCGCGTGGGACTGGTGACCATCGACACCTACCGCATCGCGGCCGTGGACCAGCTCAAGACCTACGCCCAGATCCTGGAAGTTCCTCTGCGCACGGTCCTGCGCCCGGGGGAACTGGCCGAGGCCCTGGCGCAGATGGCGGGGTTGGACGTGGTGCTGATCGACACCGCCGGCCGCAGCCCGGCCGACGCCCCGCGCCTCGGGCAGATGAAGGCCTTCCTCGATGCCGCGCACGCGGATGAAGTGCACCTGGTCGTGTCGGCCACGGCGGGCCGGGCGTGTGCGGCGCGGGTCGTGGAGAGCTTCGCGGTGTTAGCAGCGAACCGGTGGATCTTGTCCAAGCTGGACGAGGTGGAGAGCTTCGGTGCGGCGCTGAGCGTGGCGGGCGCAATCAAGATGCCCATGAGCTTCGTCACCACCGGTCAGGAGGTGCCGGACGACATCGCGCCGGCCAATCCGCGGAAATTGGCTGAGCTGATCGTCGGAGAGGCGGTGGCCTATGGTGGTTGAAGACCAGGCAGGGCGCCTCCGTCGGCTGATGCAGGAGGCCCACCGGACCCGAACTATCGCCGTCACCAGCGGCAAGGGTGGCGTCGGCAAGAGCAACGTGGCCCTGAACCTGTCCATTCTCCTGTCAGCGGCGGGCAACCGAGTCGCGCTGGTGGACGCCGACCTGGGCCTAGCCAACATCGACGTGCTGGTGGACGTCGAGGTGCGGGGCAATCTGTCACACGTCCTGGCGGGGCTGAAGAGCCTGGAGGAGATCATCGTTGAGCTCCCCAGCGGCGTGCAGCTTGTCCCCGGAGCCAATGGCCTGGCGCGCCTTGCTCGGCTGAGCGACTTCCAGCGGGCCCACTTGATGCGGGAGCTGACTGCCCTGGAGGCGGACAACGACATCATCGTGATCGACACGGCCGCGGGTATCGGGCCGGATGTCGTCGCTCTCGCCGCGGCCGCTGACACGGTCCTGGTCGTGACCAGCCCGGAGCCCCCGGCCCTCACAGACAGCTACGCGGTGGTGAAGATCCTGGCCCGGGCCGGCCACGCGGGTCAGATCAGCTTGCTTGTGAACATGGCCACCGGGCGGCAGGAGGCCCGGGCGACCTATGGGCGCCTGGCGGGGGTGGCAAGGCAGTTCCTGGGAAGGGCGGTCTACGATGCTGGCTACGTCTTGGCGGACCCTAAGGTGGGCGAGGCCGTGCGGAAGCGCCAGCCGGTCGTGCTGGCCTACGCCAGCTGCCCGGCCAGCCGATGCCTGGCCGCGCTGGCCACCAAATTGTCCGCTGGGGGGCCTCTGGTCGGCAGAAAAGAAGGGTTCTTTAGGGCGGTGGCCAACCGCTTCTCGTAACCCTTTTTGACGAAGGCAGATGGGAGCATGGATGTTAGCGGATTCTCGTAGGAATGTCGAAGGAAATGTCATAGAAGACGCAGAATCCTTGTTGACTGGCCTGGCGCTCTGCGTAGAATAGCTGGTCTAGCTAGTCTGGGCTGGATAGGCAAGAAGGTGCTCGTTTTGGTGTGCGGCGTCTGGCCAGGGTGGGTAGGGCCACCGCGGACGGTCGAAAGGAAGAGTCATGAAGGCGACGGACCCGAGGGCGACGGCCGACCAAGTGGGGCAGTGGTGGAAGGCGTTCCGCAAGGGCAGGGGCGAGGAGGCGCGGAATCGGCTGATGGAGCACTATCTGCCGATCGTGAAGTACACGGCGGATCGCCTAGCTACGAAGCTGCCGGAGGAGGTGGACACGGATGACCTGATCTCGACGGGCATCTTCGGGCTGATGGACGCGATCTCGGCCTTCGACGAGAAGCGAGGGGTGAAGTTCGAGACGTACTGCGCGCCGCGGGTGCGGGGCGCGATGCTCGATGAGCTGCGATCGATGGACTGGGTCCCGCGGCTGGTTCGGAGTCGGGCGCACAAGCTGGGGGAGGCGACGCGTTACCTCGAGGCGCGCCTGGGCCGGCGGCCGGACGATGGCGAGGTAGCGAAGAAGCTCCGCGTGAGCATGCGCGAGTTCCGCAAGCTCCAACGGGATGCCCGGGCGGTGGGGCTGGTGTCCCTCAGCCGGAAGTGGTTCGAGACGGACTCCCACAAGGACGTGCGCGAGATCGACGTGCTGGAAGACAAGCGCAGTGACGATCCCCTGCGGGCCGCCTCGCGGAGGGACATCAAGGACCTCATCACGCGCGGCCTGAGCCGGGCGGAGCGCCTGATCATCGTGCTGTATTACTTTGAAGAGATGACCATGAAGGAGATCGGGGAGACGCTGGACCTGTCGGAGAGCCGCGTGAGCCAGATGCATTCAGCCATCCTGTCGCGCCTGCGCCGCCAGCTGGAGAAACGGCAGAAGGAACTGTCGGCCGTCTGAGGAGCAGGGGAAGGGGCGGCGAGGGGATAGGCAGGTTGCGTGGGCAGGGGCAGGGCGATTAGAATCGGCCATCTCGAGAGGTGGAGCCATGATCATCGCCGATCTCAAGACGGTCGCCGGACGGACGTACCCCGCCCGCCGGCGGACCCAAAATCTCGTGGGGGGCGCCTCGCCGATCCAGGCAAGGAGCTTCTGCATGGGCTACGTGACCCTGGAGCCCCGCGGCGGCCAGGTGCCGTGGCACAACCAGGACCAGGAGGAGGTCTATTTCGTCATCTGCGGGACTGGTGAGATGTGCATTGGCAAGGAACGCCAGACACTAGGCGCCGGCGAGGCTGCGTACATTCCGCCGCGGGAGTATCATCAGATCACGAACCTGTCCGACGAGCCGCTGGTGATGATCTACTGCTATGGCCCGGCCGGTGAGGTGGCGCACTGGCGCCAGGAGCTGGACGGCACGCTGCCCGAGGCCGGGGCCGACGCGCCGCCGCTGCCCATTGGCGCCGCGCTGCAGTATAGTGCGAAATCGAAGCCCTAAGCCCAGCGCACGCCGCCGCAAGGAAGAGAGCCGATGGCAAAATCATCCGTGCAGACCGTCGGGATCATCATGAACGGCGTGACGGGGAGGATGGGCACGAACCAGCACCTCATGCGGTCGATCGTGGCCATCATGCGCCAGGGCGGCGTGAAGACGGCCGGGGGCGACACGATCATGCCCGACCCTGTCCTGGTCGGGCGAAACGAGGAGAAGCTCAAGAAGCTCGCGGCCAGCTCGGGCGTCAAGAAGTTCACGACCCATCTGGATGAGGCCCTGGCCGACGGGCGGAACGTGATCTACTTCGATTCGCAGGCGACGACGTTGCGGGCGGCGAGCGTCTCCAAGGCCATCGCGGCGGGCAAGTGCGTCTATTGCGAGAAGCCCACGGGCGTGAGCACTGCCGAGGCGTATGAGCTGTACCGCCGCGCACGGAACGCGGGCGTCAAGCACGGGGTGGTGCAGGACAAGCTCTGGCTTCCGGGTTTGCTCAAGCTGCGGAAGCTGCGCGAGGAGGGCTTCTTCGGGCGGATCCTGGCGGTCCGGGGGGAGTTCGGCTACTGGGTGTTCGAGGGGGACCGCACGCCGGGGCAGCGGCCAAGCTGGAATTACCGCAAGGAAGACGGCGGCGGGATCGTCATCGACATGTTCTGCCACTGGCGCTACGTGCTGGACAACCTTTTTGGGCAGGTTCGAGCCGTCTCGTGCCTGGGCGCCACGCACATCCCCCGGAGATGGGACGAAGCCGGCAAGTGCTACGAATGCACGGCCGATGACGCAGCCTACGCCACCTTCGAGCTGGCAGGCGGCGTGATCGCACAGTTCAACTCGTCCTGGGCCGTGCGCGTCAGGCGGGATGACCTGCTGACCATCCAAGTCGACGGAACCGAGGGCTCCGCCGTGGCGGGGCTTCGCAAGTGCTGGGCGCAGTCTTACGCCGACACACCGTGCCCGACGTGGAACCCCGACGTCGACTTGCCCGTCGACTTCCTGGGGAGCTGGAACGCGGTGGAGGAGGGCCAAGCCTATGACAACGCCTTCAAGGCCCAGTGGGAGCTGTTCCTGCGCCACGTGGTCGCCGGGGAGCCGTTCCCATGGACGCTGCTGGAGGGCGCCAAGGGCGTGCAACTGGCCGAGAAGGCCCTGGAGTCCTGGCAGCAGCGCCGCTGGGTGCAGGTGCCTCCGCTGGAGGGCTAGGGGCCTGTCGCAAGGGGGTTGCCGGCCCCGGATAGGGGCACTTTTCGGTGCTTCAGGGCCCCCGCGAGTGTGCCGATATCGCCCCTGGAATAGCCTGGATGGCTGGGCCTCTCGCTGCGCGCAACGGAGATCGCCCGAATCGCACCCCCAGGCCATGCGGTTCGACCCGCCCCGCCCCATGGGTGCGGAAGGACAGTCTAAAGGCCGTGAGACGTCTGCTTTTCATCGCGCATCGCCTGCCTTACCCGCCCGACAAGGGCGACCGGGTTCGTGCGTTCCAGGAGATCAAGGCCCTGGGCCGGGACTTCGAGGTGGTGGTAGCCGCGCCGATGGAACGCGGCCAGGCCTCTGCGGCCGCTGACTTGGCACCGTGGTGCGACAAGGTGATCGCCGTTCCGGCCGGCCGGGTCGGGCGGAGGGTGCGCGGGATGGTCGCGGTGCTTGCGGGTCGGTCTGCTACGGAAGGCTTCGTCCAGCCACGGGCCCTGCGGCGGGCGATTGCGGCTGAGGCGGCGAGCTGCCCCTTCGACTTGGTGCTGGCGTACTCCTCGGGCGTAGTTCCGATGGCCTTGTCGGTCCCCGCGGCCGCGCACGTAGCGGACTTGGTGGACGCCGACAGCGCCAAGTGGGACGCGTACGCCTCCACAGCCGAAGGGCTGACGCGATGGTTGTACCACCGCGAGGCCCGCGGTCTGGGCGCGCTGGAGCGCCGCGCCCTGGAGGCCTGCCAGGCCGTCGCGGTGGTCAGTCCCGCCGAGGCCGCGGTGCTGGGCGGCGACTGGCCCAACCTGATGGTGGTCCGCAACGGGGTCGATACTCGCTACTTTGCCCCCATGCTCAGGACGACCAAGGCCGCTCCCTCGATGGTGTTCACGGGCACGATGAACTATCGGCCGAATGTCGAAGCCGTCTGCTGGTTCGCCCGGGAGGTCTGGCCGACGGTGAGGCGACAGATCGTCGGTGCGAAGTTCCTCATCGTGGGGCGGCATCCGACGCCCGCGGTGCGCCAGTTGGCCCAGGCCCCTGGCGTGGAGGTCACCGGGGCGGTCGACGACGTCCGCCCGTACCTGGCCGGGGCCCTGGTGGCCTTGGTGCCGCTGCACCTTGCCCGCGGTGTGCAGAACAAGGTCCTGGAGGCCATGGCGATGGGCCGGGTGGTAATCGCCACCCCCCAGGCCACCGCCGGCCTGGACCTGCCCGACAAGAGCGGCGTGGTGCACGCCGAGGGCCCCGAGCAGTGGTACGACGCCGTCCTCAGCCTCATGCGCCACAGTCAGTGGCGCGAGTTGCTGGAGCGGTCGGCTCGGCGGACGGTGCTGGACTACTTCCAGTGGGACGCCAGCCTCAGGCCGCTGGTGGAGGTCTGCAAGCGCCTCTGTGGCCAGCCCTCGGCCCAGCCCGCGGTGGCTGAGCCGGTGCCGTCCCCAGCCGCCAGTTGACCCTGCACCCCGATGCAAGCCCCCGGCAGCCAGAGCGATTTTGCACTTGTCAAGGCGGGGGCGGCAGGGTAGAAGTCGGGGGCATGAGGAGCTTGGGCACGCTGCTTCTGGTGGGGTTGTGCCTGACGGTCGGCGGCTGCCTGGAACGTGAGATGACCATCACGTCGCAGCCGCCCGGGGCACTGGTGTATGTCTCGGACGTCGAGGTCGGGCGGACGCCCGTCACGTTGCCGTTTACCTGGTACGGTGACTACGACATCATCGTCCGCCTGGACGGGTACCAGACGCTCCAGACGCACGCTTCCATCTACCCACCCATCCAGGAGACGCCCCCCTGGGACCTGCTGGCCGAGATCGCCCCGTGGACCTTCACCGATCGTCGCTACCTGCACTTCGACCTTCACGAGGCGACCTTGCCCGACGACGGCACGCTCATCCAGCGGGCGGAGCAGATGCGGGGAGAGAACCTCCAGCCCGTGAAGCGGTAGGGGCTTTTGGCTAGCGGAGGGCGGCTTCCAGGGAATCTGGGGATGGCGGAGGCGTCTGTTCCTTGGCGTCGAGTTCGTCCGCGGGCTCGCGGAACCCCTCTTCCAGGCTCCGCTGTACGTCCAGGACCTCGGGGAAATCTCGGGCGAGGCTGTGCAGGTCGATCAGCCGCATCGTAGCACCGGTGGTTTGGTCGTCGATCCGGAAGACCTCCCCCTTGGCGTCGAGGTGGTACACCTCCTCGGACACCCCTTCCAGGAAGTCGGTGCGAACGCGGACCCTCCCCGTGCCCTGGGGACTCATCGTGACGGGGGTGAAGCGAAGCTGGCTGCCGGCGATCGACTCGGCATTGACGACCAGGCAGAAGCGGGCCTTGGCGGAGGTCTTGGCCACCTCGGCGATCACCAGGTGCGCCAATCCCTCGGGGATGTAGTTGCCCGGGGCTGGTTCGACGGCTTGTTCGGTCCGTGCGGGCTGGGGTCTGATGACGGTCACCTGCCCGTCGCGTAGGAGGATCTGCGTGTCGGGCAGGGGCCGGCCGCCGACCGTGGCCACGTAGACCCCCTGGGTGGCCGCGGGGTCCAGGCCCCAGCTCTCTCCGTGATGCTCGTCGCCCAGGCGATGCACGACCACCCCGGAGAAGCCGTCAGGGGATGGCCGCCGCATGTAGACGACGTACCCCACGGCCCGGCCGTTGCGGTCCTGGATGAGATACCACCGCGTTGAGGCCTCCGAGGGCCAATAGTGCGCCAGGGTTTCGCGGCGGATCCGGCCGAGGATGTCCTGCGCGCGGGCGACCGGCGCCTGGCTGAGTTCCACCAGCGCCCAGGCCGCCAGCACGCTGGTGCCCAGGATCGCGAGCAACACCAGGCTCAGAACCGACCGCCGGTGTGTTTCGAGCAGTCGCATGATCGACATCCTACGGGGCTGGAGCCCAAAGTAAAGCGGGCCCTCCGCGGCACCGCGGGGCGCCCTTGACTGCCGTTGCGGGCGGCGTGAGAATGGCCGACTAACCATGGCTCGTCAGCGGAGACCGGATGCACAGGCCGGGGAAGGCGGTGCCTTGAACGCGCGTCGCGGGAACACGGACGGCCCCGGACAGCCCACCCCCCGCGCCGAGGCATCCGAAGGCTATCCTCCCCAGGCCCTGTTTCGCCGGGGTGTGGAAGCGCGCCGGCGATGGGCGGTAGCGCTGGCGTGCGCGCTGAGCGCGCTGCTGCTGACGGTCTCCTTCGCACCGTTCGACTGCTGGGTCCTGGCGTACGTGGCGCTGGTGCCGTGGACCATGGCCCTGGGCGGTGCGCGAGGCCGCTGGGCCGTCCTGTGGGCGACCGCTGCCGGGGCGCTGTTCTGGGCGGGCAACCTCTACTGGCTATGGTGGATCACGCTGGTGGGGTACTTCGCCATGGTGCCGTACCTGACCGCCTATTGGCTGGTGGCGGCGCTGGTCGTTCGGGCGGCTTACCGGCGCAACTGGCCGATGTGGCTGACGCTGCCGGTGGTCTGGACGGCGCTGGAGTACGCGCGGGCGCACATCATCAGCGGGTTTCCGTGGTTCTTCCTGGCCCACAGCCAATACGCCCGTACCGGCCTCATCCAGATCGCCGACGTGACGGGGCAGTACGGTGTGAGCTTCTTCGTGGCGATGGTCAATGGGGCCATCGTCGATCTGCTCACCTACCCGCTGCTGCGCCGCCGCAGCGCCAGGCCCGCGCGGCCCTCGGGGCACGTGCTGGGCGGCGTGGTGGCCTCGGCCGTGGTGGCGGGGGGGTTGATCGGCTACGGCCAGTGGCGGCTTGGGCAGCACGTCACCCAGGAGGGCCCGGTCATTGGCATCGTCCAGCAGGCCTACCCGATCACGCTGCACGGGCGGGATTGTCCCGAGGAGGAGATCCTCGAGGCCCACTCCGGCGCCAGCGCCGCCTTCCTGGGCGCGGGGTGCGACCTGGTGCTCTGGCCGGAGGCCATGTTGCCGACGGGCCTGAACGAGGAGTTCCTGGCCCTGGACGAGCAGTTGCTCACGCCGGAAGGTCAGGAGATGTTGCGGCAGACGCGGCAGATGGCTGGGCGCGTCGTCCGGCTGTCGGAACAGTTGGGCTGTCCGCTCCTGGCCGGGGGGGTGACGCTCCATCGGAAT
>JALHTV010000308.1 GCA_022866005.1 Phycisphaerae bacterium | reverse complement strand
CCAGGAACTTGTCGATCAGGATCGGGTGGTCGCGCCCGACCATCGAGGCGTCTACGGCCTTGCCCATGTAGACGTCGAGCTGCTGGAGGTCCGAGACGATCTCCATCGCCCGCCCGCCCAGTACGTAGCTGGGCCGCACCAGCACCGGAAAGCCGATCCGCTCGGCGATCTTCCGGGCCTGCGGGATGGTCAAGGCCGTGCCGCTGGCCGGGCTGCGCAGGTGCAATTCCTCCAGCACCTGCGAGAAGCGCTGGCGGTCCTCGGCCAGGTCGATGGACTCCGGGCTGGTGCCGATGATGGGCACACCGGCTGCCTCCAGGCCGCGAGCGAGGTTCAACGGCGTCTGCCCGCCGAACTGCACCACCGCCCCCAGCAGCCGCCCGGGGGTGCCCAGCGGGGCGCCGTGGAGCTTCGCGCAGATGTGCAGCACGTCCTCCAGCGTCAGCGGCTCGAAGAACAGCATGTCGCTGGTGTCGTAGTCCGTAGAGACCGTCTCGGGGTTGGAGTTGACCATGACGGCCTCGTGGCCCATCTCGCGGACGGCGAAGGCAGCGTGCACGCAGCAATAGTCGAACTCGATGCCCTGGCCGATGCGGTTGGGGCCGCCGCCCAGGATGACGATCTTGCGCCGGTCGGTCACGCGGACCTCATCCTCGACGAATTGCGGTTTGTGGATTGCGGATCGCGGATTCCCAGTTTCGGATTTCGGATCGGGGGCGTCGCCTGGTTGGCCAACACGCTGAATGGGCGTTTCGTAGGTGGAGTAGTAGTAGGGGGTATAGGCCTCGAACTCCGCGGCGCAGGTGTCGACCAGCTTGTAGACCGGCTGGACGCCCAGCTTGTCCCGCAGGCGGCGGACGTCGTCCTCCCCCACGCCCCAGGCGGTGGCGAGCTGCACGTCGCTGTAGCCCCATTGCTTGGCCGCCCGGAGGAGGGGGAGCAGATGTTCGACCTGCTTGGCGGCCTGGGTCGGCCGGCTGACCACC
This sequence comes from Phycisphaerae bacterium, assembly GCA_022866005.1. Taxonomy (GTDB): domain Bacteria; phylum Planctomycetota; class Phycisphaerae; order SM23-33; family SM23-33; genus JALHTV01. The sequence goes on along the minus strand of JALHTV010000308.1, from coordinate 8,845 downwards.
TTGGCGGCGGTGGGGGCCGCGGCCAGCAGCCCGTCTTCGAAGTCCACCAACTGCTTGATGTTGGTCAGGAACCAGCGGTCGATCTTGGTCAGCTCGTACACGCGCTGGATGGGCCAGCCCATCTTGAAGGCGTAGCGGATGTAGTACAGTCTGCCCTGGCTGGGAACCGACAGCTTGCGGATGAGCTTGGCCTCCTCGATGGGGTACTGGGCCTCGGGGTCCACCGGTCGGCCGTCCTGGGCCTGCGGCTGCCCGCCGCGGCGACGCGGGGGGACCTGGCGGTGGAACCAGTGGTCGTGCTTGTCCAGCCCCAGCCCGAAGCGGCCGACCTCCATGGAGCGGATACCCTTCTGGAGCGCCTCCTTGAACGTGCGCCCGATGGACATGGCCTCACCGACTGACTTCATCTGCGTGGTGAGCGTCTCGTCGGCCTCGGGGAACTTCTCGAAGGTCCAGCGCGGGATCTTGACCACGCAGTAGTCGATGGTCGGCTCGAAGCAGGCGGGGGTTTTCTGCGTGATGTCGTTGGGGATCTCGTCCAGCGTGTAGCCCACGGCCAGCTTGGCGGCGATCTTGGCGATGGGGAAGCCCGTGGCCTTGCTCGCTAGCGCCGAGCTGCGGCTGACGCGGGGGTTCATCTCCACCGTGATCATTCGCCCGGTGTCCGGGTGCACGGCGAACTGGATGTTGCTGCCGCCGGTCTCCACGCCCACCGCGCGGATGATGGCGATGGCCGCGTCGCGCATGAGCTGGTATTCCTTGTCGGTCAGCGTCTGGGCCGGGGCGACGGTGATGGAGTCACCCGTGTGCACGCCCATCGGGTCGAAGTTCTCGATGGAGCAGACGATCACCACGTTGTCGGCCTTGTCGCGCATCACCTCCAGCTCGTATTCCTTCCAGCCCAGCACCGACTCCTCGATGAGAATCTCGCTGATGGGGGAATACTCCAGGCCCCTGGCGGCGATGGTGCGGAACTCCTCGATGTTGAACGCAAAGCCGCCGCCGGTGCCGCCCAGCGTGTAGGCCGGGCGGATGCAGGCGGGCAGGCCGACCTGCTCGATGGCCTCCATGGCCTCGTGCATCGTGTGGGCTACGGCGCTGCGGGCCACGTCCAGCCCGCAGGCGAGGCAGATGTTCTTGAACTCGGTGCGGTCCTCGGCGCGGTGGATGGCCTGCCGCGTCGCCCCGATCATCTCCACGCCGTACTGCTCCAGCACGCCCGCGTCGGCCACGGCGGCCGCGGTGTTGAGAGCGGTCTGGCCGCCCAGGGTGGGCAGCAGCGCGTCGGGGCGCTCGAGGGCGATGATCTTGGCCACCGCGGCGGGGGTGATCGGCTCGATGTAGGTGCGGTCGGCGAACTCCGGATCGGTCATGATGGTGGCCGGGTTGGAGTTGATCAGCACGACCCGATAGCCCTCCTCGCGCAGGGCCTTGCAGGCCTGGGTGCCGGAATAGTCGAACTCGCAACCCTGGCCGATGACGATCGGCCCGGAGCCGATGATCAGGATGCTCTTGAGGTCGTCCCTGCGGGGCATGGTGCTGTGGTCCGTCCGTCGCGCCGAGCTTGCCACGGCGCCGTTGCCGTAGCCGGGCGGGCGGCTCCGCCGGGCTTGCCTCGGCCCCGCCCTGCCGAGCCGGGGGCTACTAGCGTCCAAAAAACCGAAGCATGCTACCACGTCCCCCGCGCTAGAGCAACAGCCGGCAGAGAACCCCGCCCCACAGGTAAGAACTGAACCACAGAGGGTACGAAGGACACAGCCGACACAGAGGCCACAGAGGACACAGAAGAGATAGAGGAGACAGAGGAGACACCATCTCATAGGGGATGCAGCAAGGTATGGGGTGCAGGTTCCCCGCGAAGCGGGGGTCCTGCACGCGGAACGCTTACACTACTGCCCACTGGTCTCCCTATCCCCGGCGGACTACGCCCGACAGGACTCGAACCTGTGACCTGCGGTTTAGGAAACCGCCGCTCTATCCTGCTGAGCTACGGGCGTGCAAACGCCGCCGGCGGGGCAAGGGCACGCGCCCGAGGCCGGCCAATCGCACTGTATCCCACCCGCGCGGGAGGGTCAAGGACACCCATACCATTGCGGATTTCGGGCATACGCCCGCCCGTCTGGGCGGATTGCGGACCCGTCCTCCGAAGCCTGTACGGGCGAAGGAGGGTTGCGGATTCTTCAATCGTCAATCGACAATCGGCAATCGTCAATCTCCATCCGGCGGTGTGCACGGGTGCGGTCCCCCGGTATGATAGTCCCGGCGGCCCATGAACACTTCGATAACGGGTTTCACCCCCATCACGGCGGAGATCGCCGACCAGTTGCGGCGGATTGTCGGGCCGGGGAACGTCATCTACGGTGACGCCGAGCGGCTGGAAAAGTACTCGCACGATGAGATCCCCGAGCCGGCCTACGCCCATAGCCCCGAGGCCGTCGTCCGCCCCGCCAATACCGAGGAGGTGGCCGCGATCGTGAAGCTGGCCAACCGCGCGCGCTTCCCCGTCACGCCGCGCGGGGCGGGCAGCGGGCTATCGGGCGGGGCGGTGCCCGTCTGCGGCGGCGTCGTGCTGCTGATGGACCGCATGAACCGCATCCTGGAGATCGACCCGGCCAACATGTGCGTCGTGGTCGAGCCGGGCGTGGTCACCAACGACATCAATCAGGCCCTGAAACCCCATGGCCTGTTCTACGCGGGCTACCCCATGAGCCTGGAGACGTGCTTCATCGGCGGCAACGTGGCCGAGAACGCCGGCGGCGCCAGGGCCGTCAAATACGGCGTGACCGCCCGGTACGTCACGGGTCTGGAGGTCGTCACCCCGACGGGGGAGGTGCTCACCCTCGGCGGCAAGCTCGTCAAGAACGTCACCGGTTACGATCTGGTGCAACTGATGGTCGGCAGCGAGGGCACGCTGGGGGTCATCACGAAGGTGGTGCTCAAGCTGCTGCCGCTCCCGCGGGCGAGCGCCGACCTGCTGGTGCTGTTCCGCACAACCTCCGAGGCCATCACCGCCGTGCCGCGAATGGTCAGCGCGGGCGGCGTCGTGCCCACGGCGGTGGAGTTCATGGATCAGACCTCCATGCGGGCTGCGTGCGAGTATCTCACCGAGACCATCCCCTACGCCCAGGCCGGGGCGATGCTGCTGATCACCGTCGACGGCGCCGACGCTTCCCAGGTGGCCGCCGACTATGAGACCGTCGGGGAGCAGTGTCTGGCCGCGGGGGCGATCGAGGTCTACGTGGCCGACAACCTCACCACCAGCGAGCGAATCTGGCGCGTGCGGCGGAACATGGGCGAGGCCTTCGCCGTCATCACCTGCCACCAGACCAGCGAGGACCTGGTCGTGCCCATCGCGCGGATTCCTGAGCTTGTGGCGGGCATGGAGGCCCTCGCGGCCAAGTACGACGTGCAGATCCCCTGCTACGGCCACGCCGGTGACGGCAACATTCACACGCGGATCGTGATGAACCCCGCCTGGACCCTCCCGCGCTGGGAGCAGACGCTGCCGAAGCTCCTGCACGAGCTGTACACGCTCACGGCCTCCCTCGGCGGGAAGATCTCCGGTGAGCACGGCATCGGGCACAAGCGCAAGCGTGAGATGCCGATGTTCGTCCCGCCCGCGGCCATTGACATGATGCGCGCGATCAAGCGCGCGATGGACCCCAACGGCATCCTCAATCCGGGGAAGATCTTCGACTCGTAACAGCCCGGGCCGGCGCCTTGGGGGGCTGGGCCTCCTTCGGCTGGATGGTCGCGGCCTCGATCCGAAACACACCCATCACCCTAGCCAGGCCCAGGTAATCCGCCGGGATGCCGTCACCGTCCGCCAGGGCGATGTGTCCCAGGTCGTAGCCCTGGGGGAACGTCGGGTCGATGTTCACCCACTTGCCCTCCAGATAGACCGTCACCCAGGCGGGCGGGCAGAAGATGGGCGCCTGGCCCTCCATGTCTTGGGTGTAGGCCATGCCGACGACCACCCGCGCGGGGATGCCCACTGCCCGGCACATGGCCGCGGCGAGCACGGCGTGCTCGGAGCAGTCGCCCGTTCGGTTGGCGACGACCTCGCTGGCGCGGGCGTAGCCGACGTCGAAGCCCTTGGAGATGACGTACCGCTGGACAAAGGCCTCAATCCGCCGCGCCGCCTCCACCGCGTTGGCGCTGCCCCCGGCGGCTTGGCAGGCTAAGGCGACGATCTCGGCCTTGTCGCAGTCCAGGTAGGCCGTGGGCTTCATCGCCTCCAGGGCGGCCTTGTTGTCACCGGCGTAGGGCATCGCGACGGCCGCGGGGACCTTCTGGGCCGTGACGACCACCGTCAGCCCGCTGGGATCGGCCAGGACCTTCTGATTGTCGAAGCTCGGTACGGACAGCTTGGCGTCTCCGATGGGCACCAGGCGGTACGTCACGCTGGCGGCGCCCCCCAGGCCTTCCAGGGGCCCGGGGCTGGGCAGAATGACCCTGGCCATCAGGTCCACCGAGGTGGTTTGGCCCAACGCGAGCTCCTTGGAGCAGGCGACGACCTCCAGGTTCATGCCGCCCTCGGCCATCAGACTCTTGCGCACCTTGAAGTGGTCGTCGTAGTAGAACAGGCTGGATATGCCCTGCGACTCCTCGCGGACTTCCCAGAGGTTTTCCTGCTTGCCGAGCACGTCGACGGGCTTTTTCCCGATGACGCGGATGGCCATCTCCGTGCCGCGCAGGGAGGTGGCGTCGAACTGCACGAAGGAGTAGGTGATGCCCTCCTTCATTCCCTGGCGCTTACGGAGCAGGCGGGTGCCTTCCAGGAGCAGCGCGCCCTGCGGCCAGTCCATCGTCTGCTCGTCCCCGCCGACCGTGACCGTGAGCTTGCCGTCACGGCTGATCCTACCCTCGACCACCTGCGACATCAGCGACATGTCCATCACCGTTTTGAAGCTCAGCGGCTGGCCCTGGGTGGTCTCGACGAACTCCTCCTTGACGGTCATGCTCAGCGGCACGCCCATGCGCTCGGTGGTGAACGTCATCGTGCTGCTGCTGAAGACTTTCCTATCTTCGACGCGACGGGTCTCGATGCAGTGGCCGGCCTTGGCCTTGTCCATGAAGACCGCGAAGTAGTCGACCTCCTCGGCTGCGGCCCGGCAGGTCGATGCGAACGCGCACAGGACGATCACGCACACGGACGTTCTCAACATGGGCGACTCCTTTTCTGCTGAGGACCGCATCAAGGCCCGACCCCGCACTGCCGAGCCCGCTGCTATGCTACCCGCCGCCGTAGAATTCCTCAAGCACCGCCTGCCAGTGGTCGCTGCACGAGACGTTGACGAAGGCCGCCCGGACCTTCGTCGGGGCCGGGTGCATGCGGGCGTACTTGATGCCGAACTTGCGCATGATCTTGGCGGCCCGGGGGCCGTGGGTGCGTCGGGCGTGGTCGAAGTGCCAGGCCAGCAGCTCGCGCTGCTCGTCGAGGCGGGGCTGGTAGGGCTCGCGTCCTGCGGCCAGGTCGGCCACCTGGCGGAAGAACCACGGGTTGCCCAACACGCCGCGGGCGGCCGCGACCGCGTCCACGCCGGTCCGCTCCAACATCTCCAGCGCGTCGGCCGGGTGGAGCACGTCGCCCGATCCGATAATCGTCGCCTGCGGAAAGCGCCGCTTGACCTCTGCGATGAAGGCCCAGTCGGCCCGGCCGGTGTACTTCATCTCCACGCTGCGAGCGTGGATGCACACCGCGGCCGCACCGGCCTCCAAGGCCGCCTCGGCGATCCGCCAAAAGGCGCTGTCGTCATCGGCGTTGCGAAACTTCTGACGCAGCTTGACCGTCACGGGCTTTGGGGCTGGGCCCGCGCCCGCCGCCAGGACGGCGCGGAGGATCGCCACGGCCTGCTCCGGCCGGCTCATCAAGTAGCCGCCGCGCTGGCGGGCCAGGGCCTTGCGGGCCGGGCAGGCGAAGTTCACGTCCACCACGTCGAAGCCCATCTGACAGACGATCCGCGCCGCCGCTGCCATGGTCTCGGGCGCACCGCCGATGAGCTGACCGGCCAGGGGATGGTCGCGGTCGTCCAGTTGCACCAGCCGCCGCCGCAACCGCCCATCGACCAACAGGAGCTTGTCGAGCATCATCTCGGTGGAGCAGTAGGCCGCCCCGTGCCGACGGCAGAGCAGCCGATAGGCCAGGTCGCTGTACCCCGCCAAGGGCGCCAAGACCACCGGAAACTCGATGGTCATCTCCCCCAACCGAAATGGCCGTAGTACCGCACTCACGCCCGCAGTATAGCACCCCCAGCCGCCCGGACGAAGCAAGACGGCAGTGACTACGCCCGGGGGGACTCGAACCCTCCTTCGCCAAGTCGCCGACAATCGAAGCCTACTCCGCCGAAGCGGCTGCCAAGGCTAAAAGCTATGGCGACGGAGCGGCTTCGGAGGGTTCTTGGCCTGTCGTTTGTTCCGGCCAAGCCGATCCGCCGAAGCTTCAGCGAAGGCGGATACGCCCGGGGGGACTCGAACCCTCAACCCTCGGTTCCGAAGACCGATGCTCTATCCAATTGAGCTACGGGCGCGTGGGCTGTGCGAGCCTCGGCACACGGCTGCAGAAGCCCCGAAAACACAGGGCATTCTGCACCATCCGAACCCTATTCGTCAAGCGACCGGTAGTGCATGTCAGCGCGCGGGGAGGCAGGTGAGGGCGAACCGCACGATGCGGCGCACATCCGTTTCATGTCTCTGTGTGGGCACGTCGAGGTCATGCATCTTCTCCCCAGACGTCCCTGTCGTGCCGGCGGTGTCGATGGCCATCGTGGCCGCCGCAACGATCATGCCGGGGTGGGGCGCACTTCAGCCTGCGGGGGCTTGGGCTGGGTGCCGATGTAATCGATCCTCAGCAGGACCAGCCCCCACGCTTTTTCTGTCGAGATGACCATGCCCAGCTGCAGGAACTGCGTGACGGCATCGCGGTTGAGATAGGCCTGCACCCCTCGAAGGCTTCTGCCGGTGGTGAAGGTCTCTGTTACGGCCAGCCGGATCGCGCAGCCGCTGCAATGAACCGTCCGCCCGCAGCCCCCCTGCAACCGGGCGTAGGCGCACTCGAATACGTCCCCGCCGCGCTGGCCTCTGACCTTCGAGAAGTTCTTGCCCAACAGCGCCAGGAGGGGCTTGTTGGCCATCGTCACGACTACGTCGCTGTCTACCACGAGTACCGGAACGCCCAGCCCGTCGAGGAAATCGCGCAGCGGCATCCCGGACTGTGCCCCGACATGGTAGAGGCATTCCTCACAGACGCTGCCCGTAATCGTCCTCTGGGCGACCTCCTGGGGGGACAAGTCTTTTTTGCATAGGGCGCAGGTGCCTGAGACTGAGTCCACCGGATTGCTCCTGGGGCTGTCCAGCCGGCGAGGGACCGAGATATAAGTCCCTCGAACGCACGTGATCATACCGCGCGACATGGCCCTTGGCCACGTGTGGCGCCCTCCCAGGCATACCCGCGGCGACCGTCGCCGGCGGACTCTCATCGCCTGATTGCCTTCTGAAACGCGGTTGCCAGTTGACGATTGACCATCGGCCGCTGAGTATTATCGACCGGCGATTGGCCATGGCGCCCAGGGAAGGAGGCCGGTGTGGTGGTCCCGCAGAAGGTGATGGAGCAGGTGTACGAGGAGGCCAAGACCCCATTCAAGCACGGCATCGTCCTCCGCGCGGAGGGCGACGGGCTGGTGGACTGTCCCAGCGTTTTTCGACATGCCCGGCAATGGTACATGATGTACGCCGGCCTTGACGCCGACAAGACCGGCTACCAGACGTACCTCGCCACCAGCCCCGACCTGCTGACCTGGCGGAAGCTGGGGGTGATCCTGCCATTCCGCCGCGACGGCTGGGACGCCTGGCAGGCCGACGGTGGCGTCGCCCTCCAGACGTGCACCTGGGGCGGCTCCTACGAGCTGGGCACGCACGGCGGCAAGTTCTGGGCCAGCTATATCGGCGGGGCGAAGCAAGGCTACGAGCCGGACCCGCTATCCATCGGCCTGGCCTGGACTCTCGATCCGACGGCCCCGCGGGAATGGACGCGCCTGAGCGAGAATCCCGTCCTGGCGCCCCAGCAGGCCGACGCCCGGCCTTTCGAGGCCCGCACACTGTACAAGAGCAACATCATTCGTGATGAGTCGCGCGCGACGGGCTATGAGTTCGTGATGTTCTACAACGGCAAGGCCGCCGGCAAGGATTGGACCGAGCGGATCGGGATGGCCGTCTCGGACGACATGGTGCACTGGCAGCGGTACGGCGACGGGCCTGTGATCGACAACGGCAGGGGCATCTCCGGCGACCCGCAGATGGTGCAGATGAAAGACGTCTGGGTGATGTTCTACTTCGGTGCGTTTTGGAGGCGTCCGGACAGCCCATCCTCACCCGGCCCGCGCGACGACACCAAGGCGTTCGACACCTTCGCCTGCTCGTACGATCTGGTCCACTGGACGACGTGGGACGGCCCGCACCTGATCGCCCCGAGCGAACCGTGGGATGCGACCTTCGCCCACAAGCCCTGGGTGGTGAAGCACGACGGGGTGGTGTACCACTTCTACTGCGCCGTCGGGGACCAGGGCCGGCAGATCGCCCTGGCGACGTCCGTGGACCTGCGATGATCGCCGTCGTTCAATCCGTAATCGGCAATCGTCAATCGTCAATCCTCCTCCGCCCCTGGACAGGCTCGGGGCTTGGGAGGACAAGTCGGCAATGGGCCTATTCCTTCAGGCCGTATTCTTTGATCTTGCGGTAGAGTGTGCGTTCCCCGATGCCGAGGATGGTGGCGGCCTGTTCGCGGTTGCCGCTGACCATCTTGAGCGTGTTGCGGATGAGTTCCTTCTCGGCCTCCTGGAGGCTGATG
>JALHTV010000307.1 GCA_022866005.1 Phycisphaerae bacterium | reverse complement strand
CCAGATGTCATCCGGTGAGCGGACGCCCGCCCAGGCCGCCCGCCCGGGGTTGAGCTTCGCCTCCAGAGACGGGCGCCACTGCCGGAACGGTCGGCCGCGCGGGTCGGCGATGAGTCGGCCGTCGCCGTCGCGGGCAAATTGGCCGCGGACGTAATAGTTCACACCGTCCGGCGCGGTCAGCAGCCGGCCCTCGGCGTCCTTGGCCAGTTCCTGGCCCTGGGGGTCGTAGCGGAAGTTCACTCTCCGCCCGGCCGGGTCGGTGACGTACTCGCTGCGGTAGTTGACGATCGTCTCGATCATCGAGATCGGCGCGGGATCCAACGCCGAGTCCATCCGCCCCAGCTTGCCCAGGACCGACTCCACCTCCGGGATCGCCGCAAAGGCCCTGTCCTGCCGCGACACGATGTCCAGCACCTCCCCGATGGAGGCATGGGCCATCGTGGTGGGCATCCACAAGTACGAGCCCTCATCCAGCGGGGGCATGAACTCCCTGCCCAGGCCGGGGAATATGTGGCTGCCGCCGACCCAGAACGTCGTAGAGCGGACCACCTGCCCGTCGATGCCGACGGCCTGGGCCCCGCGCGGCAGCCAGCCCATCACCCTCGGGAAGCCTAGCCAGATGAACACGCCCAGCACCGTCACGACACTGGGGATCGCCAGAAAGGCCAGCTTGTGTGCCAGGCACCACGACAAGATGGCCCGATAGAAGTGCTGGAACAGGCCAAACAGGCCCATGATGCCGCCCACCAACATGGCGACGAACAGGAAGTTCCTCACCGCCCCGTGCTGCGGGCCCAGCGGCTCCCAATCGCTGCTGAGGAGCACGCCCACCAGCAGGACCACGGCCGCATTGGCGAGCAGAGGCGCGGCCTTGCGGAGACGCTCCGGCACGCGATGTCGCAGCCAGCCGTAGGCGACAAAGGCGCCCGCGGCCACCGCCGAGGCCACCATCAGCCCCGATCCCTGCCACAAGCCCCAACCCGCCAGCCCCGCCGCCGCAGCCGCCAGCACCGCGTACACCCCAGCCCGGGTGCGCCGGGAGGAAATCCGCCAGCAGAACATCGCGTGGGCCAGCGGCGGGATCACCGTCAGGGCGATCACGATGGAGGCGATCAAGGCGAAGGTCTTGGTGAACGCCAGCGGGCGGAACAGCTTGCCCTCAGCACCCGTCATCGCGAACACGGGCAGGAAGCCCACCACCGTGGTGGCCACGGCCGTCAGGACCGCGCTGCCCACCTCGCTGGCGGCGTGGTGGACCACCTCCAGGCGCGGTGCGTCGGGCGGGGCTTCTTGCAGCCGCCGCAGCACGTTCTCGCAGAGCACGATGCCCATGTCCACGATCGTGCCGATGGCGATCACGATGCCCGACAGGGCCACGATGTTGGCGTCCACCCCGAAGGTCTTCATCGCGATGAAGCACACCAGCACCGCCAGCGGCATCATCCCGCCGATCAGCACGCTGCTGCGGAGGTTGGCGATCATCAGGACCACCACGATCGCGGTGATCAGGATTTCCTGGCCGATGGCGTCGTTCAGCGTGCCGAGGGTCTCGTAGATCAATCCGGTGCGGTCGTAGGCCGGGACGACCGTGACCTGGCTGGTGGTGATCCACGCCGGCCACTGCTCGCGCGGAGTGCCGCGCAGCAGCGCCAGCCACGCCTGGTGGTTTGGCTGGTCGGCGTCACCGTAGGCCGCAAAGCCGTGCTCGGCGGCAAAGCGGCGGACCTGCTCGTCGCTGATCTGGGCGCGGTCGATGACGACCTTGGTCGGCAGCGACGGGGCGATCTCGGCAATCTTGGCCTTGACGTTCTTGATGACCGCCAGCGGGTTGCTGCCGAACCGCGCGACGACTACCCCGCCGACGGCCTCGGCCCCATCCCTGTCCAGCGCCCCGCGCCGCGGCGAGGGGCCCAGCGTCACCCGCGCCACCTGGGCCACGCGGATGGGCACGTTGTCGCGCACGGCCACGACGCTGCCTTCGATGTCCGCCGGCGACTTGACGAAGCCCACCCCGCGAATGGTGTACTCCACGCGGTTCAGTTCGATCGTGCCGGCGCCCACGTCGATGTTCGAGCCCTTCACGGCCTCGAACACCTCCATCAGGGTCACGCCGTAGGCCCGCATCGCGTCGGCGTCCACGTCCACCTGGTACTCGCGCACGAAGCCGCCGCCGGAGGCCACCTCGCTGACCCCCGCCGCCGCGAGCAGCGCGTAGCGGACGTCCCAGTCCTGGATCGTCCGCAGCTCCTCCAGGTCCCAGCCACGTGCGGGGTTGCCCTGGGGGTCGCGCCCTTCCAGCGTGTACCAGAAGATCTGCCCCAGGCCCGTGGCGTCGGGGCCCAGCATCGCCCGGACACCCTCCGGCAGCGTGCTCTCGGGGAGGCTGTTGAGCTTCTCCAGCAGCCGGCTGCGGGACCAGTAGAAGTCCACGCCCTCATCGAAGATCACGAAGATCGTCGAGAAGCCGAACATGGAGGTGCTGCGGATGGTCTTGACGTGCGGCACGCCCGCCATCGCCCGCGAGAGGTTGCGGGTGATCTGGTCTTCCACGTCCTGGGGCGACCGGCCGGGCCAATCGGTGAAGACGATCTGCTGGTTCTCGCCGATGTCGGGGATCGCGTCGGTGGGCACGGGCGCGCGGGGCAGCGGGCCTAAGTCCCAGTCAAAGGGTGCGACCCGCAGGCCCCAGAACACGACAAAGGCCACCAGCAGCACGACCACCAGCTTGTTGGTCAGGCAGAAGCGAATCAGCCTGCCGACCGGTGAGCGCTGTTCGGCGGAGGGCTGAAGGTACAGATCACTCATGGCCGTGCCCCCTGCCCCGCCGTAGCGGGGATGGTCTCGACGACCTCACCGCATTCAGGCATGGCCGAGCCGAAGTACGGGTTGCGCACCTGCCTATCGCGTTGGAGCCAGTCGGCCCCGCGCCGGTCGAAGGCCATCGGACAGTGCAGGCGGACCAGCGCCCCGCCCCCGGGCCCGTAGCGCCTGGCGAGCGAGATCATCGACTCCGACAGGCCCGCGAAGGCCTTGCGGGCGGCCTGAAGGTCCGCAGCACCGGCCAACTCAGCGAGGGCCTTGTCCAGCCCCTCGGCCGAGGCCATCCACGCCTGATGCTCCTCGGCGCTCAAGAGCGTCATGTCCACGGCCGACAGGGTCTGGCGGGCCAGGCCGGCGGCTGCGACGGCGCCCGCCACGTCGTCACGGGCCAGGGCCTGGGAGGCAGCCAGATACGCGTCAAAGACCACGCTGAGCCTCGCGGTGAACGCAGGATTGGTCGGCCGGAGGGGGGCGGAGGTCGTCGTGGGCGCCGAGGCCGGGCGCGTGGTGGCCGCTGGGTGAGTCTGCGGCAGCATCATGCTGGGCCGGGCCTGAATCTGAAGGGCACTGTCGATCTTGAAGTTGCCCCGCGTGACGACGCGCTGACCTTCGTCCAGGCCTGAGTAGACCAGGTAGTAGTCGCCCGCCCGCGGGCCCAGCAGGACCTGGCGCCCTTCAAACGTGGGCTGGTCGGTCCCTTCCAGTTCCACGTAGACGATGGCTCTCTTGCCCGTGGTCAATGCGGCTGAGGCGGGGATGACCAGCGGTGCCTGGGCTGCCGCGGCATCGGCGCTGACGTAGCCCAGCGACTCGGTGGTCGCCAGGGGCATGCCGCAGATGTCGCAGTTCCCGGCGGCGGATTTGATCACCGAGGGGTGCATCGGGCAGATCCACTTGCCAGCCAGGTCGGGGTCCATCACCTTGCCGCCCGCGGCGACGCCGGCCCGCACGACGGCCTTGACGAACATCTCGGGCTTGAGGCGCCCGTCGGCGTTGGGCACGTCCAGGCGGACCTTGGCCGTCCGCGTGCGGGCGTCCAGCACCGGGTCGATGAACGCGACCCTGCCGTGGAAGACCTCCCCGGGGTACGAGACGGCGGTGAACTCCACGGTCTGTCCGTACCGCAGCCAGATCAGGTCCGACTCGTACGCGTCCAGCTTCACCCACACGGCCGAGAGGTCGGCGATCGTGTAGATCGGCGTGCCCGTGGAGACGTACATGCCCTCCAGGGCGTCCTTGCGGGTGACGATGCCGCCCACCGGCGCGTAGATCGTCACGTGGTCGCTCGCCTGGCCGGTGCGCTCCAGCTCGGCGATCTGCTCGGGCGTCAGCCCCAGCAGGCGCAACTTCTCCCTCGCGGCGGCGACGGTGGCCTCGGCCATGGTACGGACGATCTCCACGGTGCTGGCGGAGAGGTCCTTGACGGCGACCAGGGCCTGGAGCAGCTCGGTCTGGGCGCTGAGCAGCTCGGGGCTGTACAGCAGCACCATGTGATCGCCCTTGCGGACGGGCAGGCCCGTGTAGTCCACGTACAGCCGATCCAGCCGGCCGGGGACCCAGGCGGTGATGGTGGCCTGGCGGGTCTCGTCGAAGTCCACCTTGCCCACCATGTGGATCTCGGCGGTGACGAACTTCCGTTCGACCGGTGCGGTCTCGACGCCCATCAGGGCGCGGGCCTCGGGGCTGACCTCAAGTCGCGGGACGCCGGCCATCTCGGGGCCCTCGGTTTCCACGGGGATCAGCGTCATCCCGCACTTAGGGCATCGCCCCGGAGCCGGCAGGCGGACCTCCGGATGCATCGAGCAGGTCCAAATAGTGACCTGCCGGCCGTGATCGTGTTCCCCGGCCGGTGCGGTCGTGGCCATGTCGTATCGCGACAGGCTCGCCGGGCGCAGCAGCAGCCCCACGGCCAGCCCGATCACCGCGGCGACAAACGGCAAAGCCCACTTCCTGGGCGTGCGAAGGAGTGCGCTCAGTCGCACCCGAGGGGACGCGTTCATGGTCAGCCTCCTTCCGTCCTCATTCATCCCCGTCACGGCCCGCCGCTGGCCGGCGCCGCCTCGGGGCTGGCGTCCTGCGTCGTGTCTCCCACCTGACCGATTAGCGCGCGGACCTCCGCGAGGTGCTGCTGCGAGTCGGCCAGGGCTCGCTCGTAGGCCAACTGGAACTCCAACCACATCCGCTGACTGTCCACCAGGTCCGAGAAGCCCACCTGGCCGCCGGTGTAGGCAGCCTCGGTGGCGCGGAACGATTCGCGGGCCTTGGGCAGCAGCGTATCACGATACAGCGAGATCCGCCTGGTCGCATCGCGGTATTCGTAAGCAGCCAGCTTCAGCTCGACCTGGAGCATGTTGACCATGTCGGTGCGGGCCAGTTGCGCCGCCTGGCGGCGGGCGCGGGCCTCGCGGACGGCCGCGGCGTTCTTGTCCCACCAGACCGGCAGCGTCAGGCCCACCATGAACGCCCAGTTGTCGTCGGCGTCCATCATGGACCCCGACCGGGCCGTCATGTCCATCCATTCTACGCCCACCATGAAGTCGGGCAGGTACCCCTGCTTGGCCAGGTCCACGCCCAGCTCGCGTGCGGCCACGTCGCGGTCCATGGCCCGCAGTTGCGGGTTGTCCTCCGTCAGGCGCTTCAGCAGGCGCTGCTCCTGGAGGCTGACCTGCGGGGTCTCGACCTGCTTGGGAACGGGCAAGGAGGCGTCCACGGGACGGTTCAGTGCAGCGTTCAGCTTGGCTGCCCTGACGGACAGCATGTCGTGCATGCTGGCCAGTTCGTTCTGGAGCTTGCCCAGCTCCACCTGGGCGCGGATGACGTCGGGATGCGAACCGGCCGCGGCTGCGTAGCGCGTGCGGGCGACGCTTTCGACGTATTCCATCAGCCGGCTGTTCTCCTCGGCGATCGCGATGGCTCGGCCGAGGAAGGCGTACTCGTAGTAGGCCGAAGCGACCTGCTGGGCGAGCTTCAGTCTCTCGGCCAGGAACTGCTCGAACACCGCGGCTGCCTCCTGCTCGGCGATGGCAGCGCCGGTGACTAACTTGCCCGGCCAGGGGATCGGCTGCGACAGGCCCAGCGTTTGGCGCGTCTCCATGTCGGGGCCGCTGCCCATGGGATCGAGGAAGTAGCGATAGGCCAGTTGGGGGTCGGGCAGTGCCCGCATCTGCGGAATGCGATCCAGCTCCGCCCGCCAGCGATGAAACGCCGCCTCCAGGGCGGGGTTATTCAAGGCCGCATAAACGAGGTAATCCGACAGCGGGGAGGTCTCGGTGAGTTCGGGCAGGACTCCAGGGCCGGCGACAGGGTTGGAGGCTGGGGCAAGGCGCGGAGGCCCCGCAACGGCATAGTGTGCAAAGGCCTTCTCGTCCTGGGCAGCACAGCCCACGGTCACTAGGCCCACCAGGACCAGCGCTGCCTGCGCGATTCGCCCAAGCATCATCGATTCCCTGCAATCTCCGCGGCGGCCGGCATCCCTGCCACACGGACGGAGGACCCACTCTAAATCTATATCGCCCAGAACGGAGGATTTCCAAGAGTGTGTGGGAGCGTTCGGCAAGGGCCCACGGGGCCCGGTGGCCGCTGGGGCTGCGGCCGCTTCGTTCGCCAGACAGCGGCGAACGAACACTGGGGGGAGGGAATGAAAAAACTATCAGGGACGGCCAAGCATCGCTCGGCCGTCCCTGCTGTTGCCCTCGGGGCGGTTAGGCCCGCACCGCCGTGAGGTCGTCGACTGCCTCTCACGCGGCAGTTAACTGAAGCGAAGGGCAATGTGAGCGGACATTGCCGCCCTAGCCTCTCCTACGCGATATTATAGCAGAGCCCCCGTATAAGTCCAGTGCAATCTGTCCCCCGTCGGCTCACATAACGTTTGCCGCGCGCTGGACTTGTCTGCCGACGAGCGCCCCCAAGGCCTTTTGGAGCCAGTCCAGTTGCCCCTCCAGGTGAGCCAGGCCCGGCGCGATCGCGGGCAGGTTGTTTTGAATTGCGGCCGCGTGCAGGCTGGCAGCCGCTTCGAACGCACCGTGGGCGGAGAAATTGCTGACCGCGCCCTTGAGTGTGTGCGCCAACTGGGCCACGGCCTCCATGTTGCGGGCGTCAGCAGCGGCGTGGAGCTGGTCGAGCAAGCCAGGGCAGGTCTCCAGGAACAGCTCCGCGATCTCCCGAAGCAAGTCGGTGTCTCCATCGACCCGCGCCAGCGCGGATGCCAGGTCCAGGACGTCCGTGGTGGGCGCTTCCTGCTCTGGCAGGCCCACCGGATTCCGGAGGCGCGGAAGGGCCTTTCGGCGGACTTCTTGGATGACCTCGAAGAGCACCTGCGGCCGGATGGGCTTGGCCACGTAGCCGTCCATGCCGCCGTCCAGGAACTTCTGCCGGTCGCCGTGCATGGCGTGGGCCGTCATGGCAATGATCGGGATGTGGCCGCCGGTGGCCACCTCGCGTTCGCGGATGGCAGCGGTGGCCTTCAGCCCGCCCATCTGCGGCATTTCCACGTCCATCAGGATCACATCGAATGATGCCGAGTCCAAGGCAGCCAGCGCCTCCAGGCCGTTGGCAGCCGTTCGGACGTGGTGACCTCGTTTTTCAAGTAGCCGGGTGGCCAGGCGCTGGTGGACCTCGTTGTCCTCAGCGACCAGGATGCACAGCGGCCTCTGCTCGTCGGTGAGGAGCTGGCCGCTGGCAGTCCGGACCTGAGCGGACTGAGGTGTCCCCTCGGACCCGATGCCCCGGGCTGAAAGGAGCACGTCCAGCAGTTCCTGCGCGAGCACCGGCTTGACCACACAGGCCTTGACCCCCCGCTCGTGGCACCGCGCCACCTCCCCGCGTCGGTCGGCCTGGACCATGATGACCGACACCAGCCCGGTCTCACCGAAGTCTGCGATCGCCTTCACGAGCGCGTAGCCGTCCATGCCCAGCATGGCGGCGTCCACCAGCGCCAGGGTGAAGCCCTGCCCCTGGCGGCGGGCCTGGTCCACAGCGGTCAAGGCCGCCTGTCCGCTGGGTACCGCGACGGGTCTCATCCCCCAACCGGTCAACGTCTCGACCAGGCTGGCCCGGCTGGAGGCGTTGTCATCGACCACCAGGATTTCCAGGCCGCGCAGTGAGGCCGCGCTGTCCGGGCCGGCAGGGGAGGGGGATTCGGCCTGAAGGCAACACAGGGCCGTGACGTGGAACGTGCTGCCCACCCCCACCTTGCTCTCGACCCAGATCCGCCCGCCCATCATCCGCGCGAGCTGGTCGGCGATCGGCAGCCCCAGCCCGGTCCCCCCGAACTTGCGAGTGGTCGAATCGTCACCCTGGGAGAAGGGCTCGAAGATTCTCCCCTGCTCCACCTGCGGCACACCGACGCCCGTATCCGCGATGGCAAAGTGCAGGATAGTCTCCTGATCCTCGCGGCTGGCTACGTCCACGCTCAAGACGACCCCACCGGCCTCGGTGAACTTGACGGCGTTGCCCAGGAGGTTCACCAGGATCTGGCCGATGCGGCGGGGGTCCCCCACCAGGGCATCGGGCACATCGGAGCGCACCGTCGCGACCAGCTCCAGCCCTTTGGACGCGGCGCGCACCGCCACAGCATCCAGGCTCCCCGCCAGGCACTCGCCCAGGGAGAAGTTGACCGGATCCACGCCCAGCTTGCCGGCTTCCATCTTCGAGAAATCCAACAAGTCGTTGATGACCCCCAGGAGCGACTCGGCCGACTGGCGGACCATCTCGAGGTACTCCCGCTGCTCGGTGGTCAGCTCCGTCGCCAAGGCCAGGTCGGCCATGCCGATGATCCCGTTCAGCGGGGTGCGGACCTCGTGGGAGACCTTGGCCAAGAACTCGCTTTTGGCCTGGCTGGCGGCCTCGGCCGTCCTGCGGGCGTGCTGGAGGTCCTCAACCATCTTCATCGCCGCGGCCTCGGCGGCCTCCAGCTCCTCCGCCCGCTGGGCTAACTCCGCGCCGGCTTGCTCGGCCCGTTCGCGGGCCTGGTGCAGCTCGGCCTGGACGTGCTTCTGCTCGGTGATGTCCAGACCCACGCCGACCACGCCAGTAATCTCGCCATCCTCGGTCCGGGCTGGCGCCAGCGTGACGACCATGGGCACGGTCCTGCCGTCGCGGAGGGTGAGGGTCTCCGCCTTCATGATCGTCTTGCCCTCTTGGACGACTTGGCGGAGCTCGGCCTCGTGGCTCTCGATCGACTCCGGACGGAACACGTCACGACTGGTTTTGCCGATGGGATCGTCCACCCCCGGGAGGAGCAGATCGAGGAACGCCTTGTTGACGGCGACGAACTTGCCGGCGGCGTCCGTCAGGAACACCCAGGCCGGGAGGTGTTCCAGGAGCGCTTGCTGGCGGGACAGCAACGCCACCCGTTCCTCTCCCTCTCGCCGCAGGGCCTGGCGCACTCGGGACCGCTGGGCCCATCGGCGGCCCCCTTCCCGAATGAGGATGCCGATCCTGCCGCGGGAAAGCCCCAGGACGGCCAGGGCGCAGGCCGTCGAGAGGATTGTCACGGTCATCACAAGCATTGCCCATGAGGGAAAACGCCTCGCGAGGGCGGGACAGAACCAGACATGAATGATTAGCGCGACCAGGGCCGTCACGGCCACCCCGACGCCCACGACGATCACAGTCCTGCCTTTAGGTGCGCCTCGCACGATTCTTCCTTCCTGCAAGCGTTCACCGCATCGGCCGACGTCCCGACCGGTGTTCCTATCCGCGGCGCGCCCGGGAACAAAACGGGCGCAGCGTCACGCCAGCGGACCCAAGGCACTGCGGTCAGGGCGCGGTCGGTGTCGCTGGGGGGATTGCTGCGGGGCGGCCCTGAAAAGAAGAGGGCCCTAGCAAAAGAGCGGCCATGCACAACGCGGGGGGTGCGGCTTCAGGCACACGCCACGACGCTGCGCGTAGCCCTGACCGACCCAGGTCTGTTCTTATGGACCAACGGCCCCGGCCGCATTCCTGAACTCACCAGCACGCCCTTACTGGCTGTAGTATCGGGTGTTGGCGCTGAAAGTTTAGTAGCTCTCCGCACCCCTGCCGGGCGGGCATGGCAGGGGCCTCTAGCAAGGGGTTGACTCCGACCTAGCGGGGGTGCGAAGCTCCCCAGCGCATCACATGGCCCTGGGGCCGGGAACATGGCAAGAACGGGCCTTAGCCTCGTCGAGGTGCTGGCGGTCGTCGCCTGCCTGGGGTTGTTGACTGGCATCCTAGCCCCCAGCCTCTCGAGCGCCCGCGAGATGGCCAGGCAGGCCGCCTGTACCATGCAGCTACACCAGGTGGGCGTGGGCCTGTCGACCTACGTGGGCCTGCACCGATTCTGCATGCCACCGTTTCAGTTCTCCGACGGTTGCGACAATCTGCCCGCCTCGGGGCATTGGGGCGGTCCCAGCCAGTTCGATCCCATGACCTTCTCCAACCCCCGGCCCATCAACCTGGGGTGCCTGGTGGCCGAGAGAATGCTCCCCGCCGCGGCGCTGGTGTGCCCCGCCGCGTCAGGCGACCTGCGCAGCGGGCGCTCGAGCCTGTTCCCCTATACCAGCCAATGGAGCACGTACTGCCTGCGCTTCCCACCCAGCGCGGACCTGTTCAGCGAGTCACCCGTTCTGGGCAACTACGGCGGCAAAGGGTTACTGGGGGTTTACCTGATGAACGCCGGGGGGACGGCCATCCAGAAGGGCAAGGGATTCAGCGGGGCCTCACCCCAGACGGTGCCGCTGGTGAGACTCAACCGCCGGTACGCGCTGGACAGCACCGTGCGCTTCAGCCGCACGACGTTCGACCCGGCTGCGGATGCGGTCCTCAGCGACGAATTCTGGTGGCAGGATCGCCGCGAGCCGGCCCCGCAAGTCCCCTCGGGTCTAGCGTCCTATCCAATCACCGCCGGATGGTGCCACGGGCAGCAGTTCAACGTGCTCTACGGTGGCGGGGCCGTGCATACGGTGCGGGACGACGGCATCGTGGCAGCCAACTCCGTGCCGCCAGGCGGGACGCGGGTTGACTCGGGGGTGCACTTCGGCAAGTATGCCGAGCGCATCTGGCAGAGCTTCGACGCGGCCCGCTAGCGCCACTGGCGCCCGCCGCAGCCCACAAGCGGAGACGACCCGCCATGCGCATCCTCCTGAGCAATGACGACGGCATCCTCGCGCCGGGTCTGGCGGCGCTGTACCGCGCCGTGGTCGACCTGGGCGAGGTCGTCGTGGTCGCCCCCAGCCATCCGCAATCGGCCGCCGGGCACGCGATCACCCTCCGCAGCCCGCTGACGGTCCAGCAGGTCGGCCTGGGAGCGGGGCGCGAGGCCTTCACCGCCCTCAGCGTGGACGGGCGACCGGCGGACTGTGTGCGCCTGGCCGTCCGCAAGCTGCTGCCCGCCCCGGTGGACCTGGTCCTGGCTGGGATCAACGCCGGGGCCAACGTGGGCATCAACATCTTCTACTCCGGCACGGTGGCCGCGGCGGCCGAGGCCGCCATGCTGCGCCTGCCCGCGGTGGCGTTCTCGGCCGACGTGGGCGCTCAAGAGGTCGACTTCGACCGTGCGGCCGGGCTGTGCCGATGGGTGCTGGACCGCCTGCTGGCCTGCGGCTTGCACCCCGGGCAACTGGTGAACGTGAACATCCCGGTCCTAGGCCCCGATCGGCCGCGGGGGGTGCGCGTCGTGCCGCAGTCCACCGCCGGCGTGGAGGATTCCTACCACCGCCAGGAGCACCCGCAGGGCCTGGAATCCTACCGGCTGGGCGACAGCTTCAGCTTCGCCCCCGCCGAGGGTCTGACGGACGTGGCCTGCCTGGAGGAGGGCTACGTCACGATCACCCCGCTGAAGGTGGACCTGACCGACCCCCCTCGCCTGGATAAGCTCGCCGAGGCCCAGAAGACCTGGCCGGCACTGCCGGGGCAATAGCGGCCGAACCATCAACGTCCGCCCCGGTGCATCGGTGCATCTCTGGGGACATCGCGCGGTGGGACGCACGACTTAAGGGGACGATGCCTGCTCCCCTTTGGCGGCGGCCCTGGGTGGCAGGGGGCGGTGGGCCAGGCAGTCGGCCACCGTCCAGCCGCGGCTGGTGAGCAGGCGCATGGGATTCTCCGGCTGGCTGGTCTTGTCCGAGAGGTAGATCGCCTCGATCACCGCCAGGGTCAGCAGGTTCTCGCGCGCGGAGCACTCGTAGCGGGCGGCCCGGCCGCTCACCGCTGCGGCGAAGGCCTCCCCCTGCCGGCGGAACAGGTCCACCGGGCCGAGGTCCTCCCGGGTGCTGTCCAGCACGTTGCCGTCGGGGCCGCGGAGCGCGCACCACTCGCTGCACGCCGCGAGCGACCCGTCCCGGCCGTGGAGGCTGAGTTCCTCGCTGACCGGTCCGCTGGATCGCGTGGTGAGCACGGTGGCCATGGACCCGGCCCCGTAGCGCAGGATGGCGGCGGCGGTGTCGTCGGTGTCGTAGATGGGCGCGACGCCCTCACCGGTCGAGCGGGCGGTGAGGCCGTAGACCTCCTCCGGCATCCCCAGCATCCACAGCATCAAGTCGAGGCTGTGATAGGCCAGTTCCAGCAGCGCCCCGCCGCCGGCGGTGGCCTTGTCGGCCCGCCAGCCCAGCTCGGCCCCCCAATGAAACAGGTAGTGCGCGCGGGCCAAAAAGACCTTGCCCACGCTCTCGCGCAGCTCCCAGGCCCGCCGGTAGCCTCGCGCGAACCGCCGCTGCGTCCCCACGGCCAGCTTCAGGCCGGCCTGCTCCATCAGGCCCACCAGGGCGATGCCCTCGTCCAGATTGCGGGCCAGGGGCGGCTCTTTCCACACGCAGATGCCCCGCTCGGCGCAAGCCGCGATCAGCTCCACCGCCGCCGGGGGCGGCACCGCCAGGTACACCGCCGCCGGATGAGTCTCGGCGAGCAAGCTGCGGTCATCGCTGTACGCCGGCAACCGCGCGGGGGCTGCGGCGGCCTCAGCCGCGCGCGCGTCGCGGTCAGACACACCGACCACCTTCACCTGGTTGCTGGCGAGCAGGCCCTGGAGCACGAGCCCCCCCAGGCCGCCTAGACCTATCACCGCCACGGGTAAGGGATCACCACCGGACATGCCTGTCACCTTCTGGCTCGACGCGAATGCGCCGCACCCTACGTCGCATCGTCCGCCGTGTCAAGCCGGCCGCACGAGCCCGCGCCACACTCCAGTGCGGGGGCTTGTGGACGCCGCCTGTTGCGTATTGCCGCTTGCCTGGCGCGTTCACCGAAGCCCCGGCTTACCGGCGCGAAGGCGGATGCCTGCTGCCTGATCCCCGGCCCCCAGTCTCTGGTCGTCAGCCTTTGGCCAGTTTCACCAGGACTTCCAGGCCGCGGGCGAGCTTGTCGTCGCTGGTGGCGTAGGACAGGCGGAAGTGCGTGTCGCGGGACGAGAAGACATTGCCGGGGATGATCAGGACGTTGTTGGCGATCGCTTTGGAGACAAAGGCCGTCGCGTCGCCGCCGGGGGCGGGGCAGAAGGCGTAGAACGCCCCGGCAGGGGTG
>JALHTV010000306.1 GCA_022866005.1 Phycisphaerae bacterium | reverse complement strand
TGCCAGGTATCGCGGCCCCCAGGCCAGGTCGCCTGACCAAAAGGTGAACTTGGAATGGAACAGGACCGTGGCTGCAAAGGCCGCGATCACCATCATCGCGAGGCCGCGGTGCGCCTTCCAGAAGGCGGCAAGACCAAGGATCGCCAGCAGGAGCACAGGGTTGTACAAGAAGACGCTCTTGCCCGGGCTGAGCAGCAGCCCGCCCAGCCCATCGACCCACGGTGTGCTGAAGAGCGTGATGCCCTGACCCATCGCGGTGTGGGCCGGGCCGTAGCCTGTCTGGAGCGGTGAGCCGAAGCGCACGAAGTTGTAGGCCCCCAGGGCGATCACAAACGGCCCCAGGCACAGCACCCCCAGAAGCACCCATCGGGCCAACCTCGCCAGCCTCCGCTGCCCGTGCAACGACAGGTCCACCGCCAGGCCGACCCCGGCCACCGGCAGGAGCACCACGATCGACGATGCGCGGAAGGACAGGCTTGCACCCATCATGACCCAGGCCAATAGGAGATAGCGGACGCGGTCGGTGCTCCAGAGCCGCTGGATGGCCCAGACGGCCGCCAGCAGGAAGAAGGCGATCTGGGACTCCTCGTAGGTGTTGACGGAATACTGCCAGTGCATGGTGGCGACGGCGAGGATCACGGCCAGCCATCTGGCGGCGCGGCGGTCCCCCGTGGCGCCCCATACGATGCCGTAGAGCATGACCACCGCCCCGGCGCCGAACAGCGGAAAAAGCACGAGCGCCGCGATGAACTGACCCACGAGGTCCGGCGACGTCGCCAGGGGCAAGTGCAGTGCCATCAGCACGCGGCCGGCGGCGACTGCCGGCACCATCAGCAGGGACTGGCCAGGGCCATAGAAGGAGTAATACTTTCCATCGCGGCCCCGGGCTGCGTTCTGCGTGCTCCCGGGGGCGATATCGAACCCGCCGTGCTCGACGATGCTCCGGGCAACGTCCCAGCGGATTTCCGTATCGCCGACCACGTCGCCGGGGGAGATGATGGCATACAGCAGGAACGAGGCCCCGAAGACAAAGACGGCCTCGCCGATTCGTCGTTTTGTCACACGATCTGTCGCCAGGGGCTGTGCCACTCCGAAGCCGATTCTAGCGCGCCGCCGGAAACCGCCGCAACACGCACCGTACGAATCATCAGGCTGAGCATCAGGACCCGCAAGAAGATTTCATGGCCCATGTGCCCTTCAACTACGTTCAGCGTTCGACGACGTACCGACGGAACTCGTTGTGACAGGGAAAGCGGTCGGCGAGCAGCAACTCTGTGCGTCGCGGCACGAGAATGGCCGCCCAGTTGGTGTAGGCATTGCAGATCTTGGAGCCCTCCTCCGTGCTGCGCAGAGTCCTCTCCATCAGCTCCCGCGTGAACCGCCCTTGGTTCTCTTCGATGACCCGGACAAGGTATCGCTCCCGGTTGACCAGCCCGATCGTCTCCTTGGCGCCCTGCTCGTAGTTGTCCTGGTCCATCATCTGGCGCGTTCTCGGGGCCAGTGTCCGGTTCGTGCAATACAAGGCCCCCTTGTCCACAGGCCGGAAATCCACAAGCGGGGGGTATTTCTCGGCGACGAATCCGTGGCCTTGGGAGTCCATCACGATGATGTTGTCCCCCCCGCTGCGGAACGTGCGATCCGTCAGGAACCTCTCGGCCTCGGTGGCGTCGCCGCATCCTTCCAGCAGGGTGCGGCTGTAGAGGTTCATGTTCAGGGCCTGTCGCTTGTCCTCCGCGCTTTGGGGCCTGGCATTGGCGTGCGATACGGCCAATCCGGCCCCGTTGACCCCCGCCCCGCTGCCCAGGGTCCCGGCTGACCCCACGTACAAAAACCGCTGGCCCCCGGAGATCTCCACTGAGAACATCGCGTCGAAGTGCCCGCCAGGCTTGTCGTCGTTCGTGTGCCCAAGAATGGGGCCTTCGTCGGAATCATAGAAGGCGATGTTGGTGCAGCAAGATGACCAAGGGCCCAGGTTCAGGATCAGCACGTCCTCCAGAGGGATTTCGGCGCCGTCGGCGATCCCCGTCATCTCCTCCAGAAGCTGGGGGTAGTCCGCCTTGAGCGCATCGGCACGGTCTTGAACCGCGCGGGGGCCCGGGCGCCGCTTCGGGCCGAAGAACCTACAGACTTGCCGGATGGCGCAATGAATCACATCGCGGAAGGTCCGCCCGTGCTGCACCCCGATTTCGTAGTGACTGCCTTTCAGCGAAATGCATATCATCCGAAGGTCTCCGTGGTCTGAACCGACATGTCCCAGATGACTCCCTGCTGACGGCCGCCGTCAGCGGTTTCTTTGATTCCACCTCGCCCCGCCGCCGCGAGCGCCCCGGCGCGATGACAATAAAAAACGGCCGATGGGGGAAAGGAGGACGAGAAACCCCATCGGCCCGAGGGGTCTGGGGGGGAACCCCTCTCGCTCGCTCGACATTTATTATGTCATGTCGAGGCAGCTCGTGCACGGAAAACTTCTTACTTTTGGTGAAATTTGAACACCTCGCCGCAATCGGCGCTGGCCCCAACGGTTATCCCGGCAGCGCCGGCCCATCGTTCACTCGCTGCTCACGGTGTGACGCACGCCAGCCGGCACGGACCAGATCAGTCCGGCAGCCGGAACATCCCGGGCAATCGGCCTCGCCCAGCAAGGTCAACGTCGGCAAAGGCAGGGGTGCGCGTCGCCAACGTGTCCACCCATCGCCCCTGCGGTGCCGGGCACTAGCCCACATCGCCACGCGACCTCGCACGGCCGGCGGACGCCCGAGGCATCGGTGCGGAGGAACTAGGCCGCGCCGGGCTTGGACCGTGGACTCGGTGTCTTGTCTTAGCCCTGGGCTCCGATCGGACCCGCCCCGGATGCACCCGCGGCCAGGGCAACGGACAAGAGGTCCAGTCCGGTTGACCGTCCTGCGTCCAAGCGGCCATGCACAGACTCCTGCCCAAGACCTTGGCAAGACGTGTTGTCTAAGCCCTGTCCGGACAATGGATAGAAAAAAAACGGAGGCGGCGACAAACGGCAAGCACTGTGCTGACAGGCAGTTATGCGCGCCTGGCTCCTGACGTCGCCGGAAGATGAGGTTTTTTGTGGACAGGATACGGGCCCAGAGTATAATAAACGATGCTTGTGGACGGCGGTACGCTCACCACGCCAATCCGCCGGACAGTTTAACCAAAAGTAGGCTCCTGGCTCGGTTTGTTGCTCCCTTCCTTCCAAACCGGCCAGAAAACAGGCAGGTGCGGTCTGCTCCACCGCGCCTGCCACTTTTTTGTGAGGACGCACAGCTGCCCGCGCAGCTCGGTCCCCAGGCCGTCTGGCAGGCGTGTCTGCGCGCGCGGCCGAGAATCACTCCTCGCTCCCCGCGGCGGGCTTGGGGAGCACGACCTTGACCTTGGTGATCCTTCGTTCGTCGGCCGCCAGCACGGTGAACGTGGCCGCGTGCACACGCAAGGTTTCCCCGGCCGGTGGGATGTACCCCAGCTCGGCGAAGATCATCCCCGCCACGGTGTCGTAGTCTTCCCCCTGGGGGATCCGCAGTCCCATCGCCCCATTCAGCTCGTCGATTCGCAGCCGGCCGTCCGCCTCGGCGGTGCGCCCGTCGAGGCGCTTGAGCAACGCCGGGGCGGCGAGGTCATACTCGTCGGCGATGTCGCCAATGATCTCCTCCATCACGTCCTCAATCGTCACCAGCCCCGCCGTTCCGCCATACTCGTCCAGCACCACCGCAATGTGCACCTTCTGCGCCCTCAGCTCCGCCAGGAGCCCGTCCAGACGCTTGGTCTCCGGGACGAAGATCGCCTTTCGCATCACGTCGCGCACGGGCGCTTGCCCTGCGGTCGCCGCCACCCCCAGCAGGTCCTTGGCGTAGAGGATGCCCACGATGTTGTCCAGCCCGCCCTCATAGACGGGCACGCGGCTGTGCCCGGCCTCGACAACCCGCCGGGCGGCCTCCTGGCAGGAGAGTGTCACCGGCAGGGCGAACACGTCCGTCCGCGGCGTCATGATCTCCCGCGCCTCCATCTCATCCAGACGCATCACCGAGGCGATCATCTCGGCCTCTTCCTCGCGAACCGCTCCCTCGGCGGCACCCTCCGACGCGGCCTGGATGACCTCCTGCTTGACCGTGTCGGAGTCCTCATCTCCCTTGCCGGCCACACCCGCCAGGCGCCGCACGGGCACGTCCATGGCCGCAATCACGGCCACAAAGGGATAGAACAGCGCCCGGAACGCCAGCATCACCTCGAGCGTGACCGCCAGTACCTTCTCTCCCCCCAGCCGTGCCCAGGCGCTGGGGATGCCCACGCCCACGATCGCGATGATCATCCCCGCGATCAGCATCGCCCCGATCGCGCGGACCAACTCGTGCCCCGGATCAAACAGGTACAGCACCGCCACCACCAGGACCAGGTTGCTTAGCGATCGCCCGAGCGAGGCGGTCAGTTGCAGGCTGCGGAGGTGGCGCTCCAGTCGGTCCAGTCGCCGGCGGCCGCTGGGCCCGGCGAACGCCTTCTCCAGCTTCACCCAGCTAAAGGAGCGCAGCGAGAAGCCCGTCAGGGCAAAGAAGCCCGACAAGACGCCAGCGACCACCGCTATCCAGACCAGCGTCCCCACAGTCAATCACTCTCCTTTGACCACACGGCACAGCCACGCGGGCTGGGGCCTTACATCCTCACCCGCGCGACCACGGCCAGGGCCCAGCTCACCTTGGAGGCCGGGAAGCTCTGCACCGCGTAGCGCTCGTGAATCGGGATCAGGTGTACCCGCTCGCCCACGCGCCGGTACAGCTTGCAGATCACGCCAATCTGCCCGGCCAACTGCACCACGGCCGGGCGCCCATCGGCCGCGGGAACCGAGGGGCTGAGGATCACCACGTCCCCGTGGCGGATCTCCGGGGCCATGGACTCCCCGTCAATCCGCAGGGCAAAGGCATCGGCGTACCTGGCCTTCAGGGCCGGGGCGGCCACGAACTCGGCCGCCTCGCTGTCCCCGCCGCCCGGCAGCGTGATGATCTGCACCGTCTCGGCTCCCGGTCCCCCTTGCTCCATCGCGGCTGCCGGGCGCACGCTCGCTCCAGCCCGCCGGCGGTGGCGCTCCACCAGGTCCGCGAGCATCGTCACCCCGGCTGAGTCCCTCGCGTCGGCCCAGAAGTGCACCACCCCCGCCGCGGTCCTGCCCAGGATCGGCACCCAGCTTCCCTTGGCCGGTTCGGCCGGCTGCCCAGGGGCCATGGGCCCGGGCTCGTCCCCTCGTGGCCTGCTGGTTCCCTCCGCCCTTGCTGGCTCCGCCGCAGCCTGTCGCTCGCCCGCCGGGAAGGCCTGGATGCCCATCAAGACGTCCAGAAACGCCGCCAGCGGGCCCGCCGAGTCAGGCTTGTCGGCCAGAAGCTTGGCCACCCGCTGCACCAGCGGGTGATCGGCACCAGGCGACAGGCCAGCGGTCATCTGGCCCGTCAGGAGCCAATACAGGTCCACCCCTGTCCGCTCCGCGATCCGCACCAGGACGTCGGCCGGGGGGACACGCGAACGCTCGTAGTAGTCGTAGGTACTCGGGGAAAGCCTTAACGCCTTGGCAAAGGAGGCCTTACCCCGCGGGCCTGCTATCTCCAGCCGGAGCCCGGCGATGCGGCGGCAGATATCGCTAGTCGTTGGGGCCAACATAAAAATATTCGCGGATGCGTGGATTCCAGTTGACTACATACGCGTCAGCGGATATAGATTCCGCCAACGCGTATCTTGGCGACGGCATTCTACACCACAGCGGCATGATGGCAAGGGAAAACGGACAGGCCTGGCACCGGATGGCGCCATCGAAGCTGGAGGAGCTTCGGCAAGCCATCGACGGCCTGGTGCTCCTAGTCGGCTGGCAATGGGAGCTTCTGGGCCGGGCCAGGACCTTACTGCCCAAAGCCACGCCACCCAAACCCCACCGCCGCCGGCGCATGGGCCGTCAGCCATAGCCTAGCCCGCCGGGTCCGCCCGACCCCAGGGGGGCCACGGCAACGGGCCCAGGCGGGCGCATCCGTCCTTGGGCAGCCCCTTTGGGGCCGGCCCCCAGGGGCTGCGCGTCCGGCCGGTTCCGTTCGATTCGGGAGTTCACCTACCCACGCCTGGCGGAGGGGCAAATGTATCGTATGTTTTCCTTAAGCAGTTTTTGCGCCCCGTGCACAGAGAAGGGAGCGCCATGACAGTACGAGTTGCCGAGAGAAGGCGAAGCGTCCGCATCCCCGCTGCCTATCCGACGCTGTTGGCCGACCCGTGCGGGCGAGTCCTGGCACGCGGTCGTACTGCCAACATCTCCGAGCAGGGGCTGTTTGTCATCGTCTCCACGCCCGCCCCGCCGCCGGATGGTGAGGCCGTCATCGTCGAGATGAGCGTCCCCGCCCCCAACGACGACACCCGGACGGTGGCCTATTCCTGCCGCATCGTCCGCAGACAGGCGGTCGGCCACCTCATCGGCCTGGGCGTGGAGTTCGCCATGAAGCTCGC
>JALHTV010000305.1 GCA_022866005.1 Phycisphaerae bacterium | reverse complement strand
ACCTCCGAAAAGTGGACCAGCTCGATCAACACCGTGGTCCTGGGGGCCACGGCCGAACAAGGCGGCACGCGGACCAGCACCGTCACCATCGGCGGGGCCGGGACGCTGCCGTTCCTGAGCTTCGAGGGCTCGGTGGGCCGGCGGACCGCCATCGCGGTGGAGGTCTGGGACAGCGGCGGCGACACCTGGCCGGAACCCCTCCGCAACGCCTACGGCGACGCCCTGGCGTCTCCCGGGGCCTGGGCGAAAAAGGCCGTCGAGTTCGGCGCCGAGCTGATCTGCCTCCGCCTGGCTGGGGCGCACCCGGATTCGGGCAATCGTTCCCCCCAGCAGTGCGCCGAGGCGGTCAAGGAGGTCCTCTCGGCCGTGGGCGTGCCGCTGATCGTCTGGGGCTGCGGTGTGGACGAGAAGGACAACGAAGTCCTGCCGGCTGCGTCGGCCGCCGGGAAGAACGAGAATTGTCTCATCGGGACCGCCCGCGAGAAGAACTATCGCACGATCGTGGCCGTGTGCCTGGCCGACAAGCACAAGCTCATCGCCGAAAGCCCCCTGGACATCAACATCGCCAAGCAGGTCAACATCCTCTGCTCCGATGCCGGATACCCGGTGAAGGACATCGTGGTCTATCCGACCACCAGCGCCCTGGGCTACGGTCTGGAGTACGTCTACAGCATTCAGGAGCGGGGGAGGCTCGCGGGCTTGCGTGGGGACAAGCTGCTCGCCCAGCCGGTCATCTGCGATGTGGGATTCGAGGCCTGGCGCGTGAAGGAGGCCAAGGCCCCCGCCTTTGCCAGCGTGACCGACCAGAACCGCCCCTACTGGGGCCCGGTATGGGAGGCCGCCACGGCCATGGTGCTGCTCCAGGCCGGGGCGGAACTGCTGGTCATGCGACATCCCCAGGCCATCCAGGAAACCAAGAAGGCCATCGACCGCTGTTCACCGGCGGCCCAAACATAAGGAGCGGTGGGCGACATGTACGTCATCGGCGAACGCATCAACGGGATGTTCGAGAATGTCAAGCGGGCCATACGCCACAAGGACGCCAAGGTCATCCAGGACCTCGCCAAGCGGCAGCTCGCGGCCGGGGCGGTGGCGCTGGACGTCAACGTCGGCCCCGCGGCCGCCGACGCCCAGGGGGCCATGCTGTGGCTGGCCGAGAGCATCCGCGCCGTGACCGACGCGGCGCTCTCGATCGACACGGCCAGATGGGAGGTCATGTCGGCCGTCGTCCCGAAGATCCCCGGGGAGAAGATCCTCAACTCCAGCAAGGCCGACCCCCAGATCGCCTCTCAGTACGTCGGCCTGGCCGCAGAGCACAAGGCAGGCTTGATCGGCCTGACCATCGACGCGGCCGGCGTGCCCGGGAACGTCGAGAAGCGCGTCGAGCTGGGCGTACAGATCATCACGATCGCCATGGAGGGCGGCCTGCCGATGGAGAAGCTCTTCATCGACCCCATCATCCTGCCGGTGAACGTCGCCGCCCAGAACCCCACCCACTGCATGCAAGCCATCGCCCAGTTGAAGCTGTTCGCCGACCCCCCTCCCCACCTGCTGATCGGCCTGTCCAACGTGTCCCAGCGATGCCGCGAGCGCGGGTTGATCAACCGCACGTACCTGGCCATGGCCATGGCCCACGGGCTGGACGCAGCCATCATGGACCCGCTCGATGAGGAACTCATGAGCACGGCCATCACGGCCGATCTCCTGGGGGAGAAGATGATCTACTGCGACTCCTATCTAGAGGCGGCCCGGCACCGATGAGCCGGCCTGAAGAGCGTTATGCTAGGCAGATGCCCCGGACGGATGATGCCACGGAACCTCGACAGTGTCGTGGTCCCCTGTCCGTCTTGCGGGAGGATCGTGGAGTTCTTCACCGACGAACCCAAGCGGACCTGCCGGTGCGGACAGGTGCTGCTGCGGGAATCGCTGCCGCGGTGCGCCGATTGGTGTCCGGCGGCGGCGCAATGCCTTGGCCAGGCCGTCGACGTACGGGAGCTGGAACGCCGGCTGGAGGAGGTCCGGAACCACCCTCGCGCCAAGCAGTGCCTGGAGAGCATCCGCGAGCGCCTCAGGAGCACAGAGGATGCGAAAAAGCCCAAGTGAACCCACCGGCCGGCTCCTGGTTCCGCCGCCGCAACAGAACTACGAGGAAGCGGCGGCCAGGGCCCTCGTGGCGGTTCGCAAGCAGCCCGCCGAGCAGCTCGAGTGGCTGGGCGCGGTCCGCGCCCGGGACGGTTGGGCCCTTGCGGTCCTGGACCAGCTCTTGAGCGTCGAGCTGGGCGGCGGGACCGTGTGCAACTCCACGGGCCGGGCGGTCGGGCCCTGGTGGCGGGTGTTGACGCTGCACTACCTGGCCGTGTCCGCCCGCCCCGAGACGCAGGCCCCGGCGCTGACGTTCGCCGATCTGCCCGGCGGCCGAGCCTATGCCTCCGTCTACCAGCAGCGGGTGATCGAGCGTCTCTGCCGGACCGTCGGACGCGACGCAGGGACGCTGCGTCGGGCGGGAGAGGCCCTCGGTGTCCAGGTGCTCAGGAAGCGCACGGAAAACGTGGCCGCCCCGCAGGCCCCCCCGGCCGGGGACCTGGCCATGGAGATTCGAGTCTATCCTCGCGTTCGCCTGCAACTGCTGTGGTACGCCGGGGAGGAAGACTTGGCCCCCTCGGCCACGTTGCTGCTGCCGGCGAACATCGAGGCGTTTTTCCCCCTGGAGGACATCGTCGTCCTCTCAGAGCGGGTCGTGTCGCATCTGGCCGGCAAACCTCTTTAGGAACCCCAGGGGAGAGAACACGTGAAGCCACTATACGTTGTCGGAACGCAGCGAGACATCGGCAAGACGACGTTCTGCATCGGCCTGATCAGCGCGTTGCAGCGGCGAGGCCTGAAGGTCGGCTATGCCAAGCCCCTCGGCCAGCGCGTGCACGTGGACGGCGGGCACGCGGTTCACGAGGACGCCCTGGTGGTCTCCCAGGTGATGGACATGGGCGGGATGGGGCCGATGGAAATGGCCGTCCCGCTGACGCGCGGGCGCGTGGAGAAGGAGATCTACGACCTTCACGTCCCCGAACTGTCGCAGAAGGTCGTCACCATGTGCGAGCGCCTTCGCCAGGACCACGATGTGGTCGTGATCGAGGGCATGGGGCACGTGGCCACCGGGGCGGTGCTGAAGCTCTCGGCCGCGGACAGCGCGCGCGTGATCGGGGCCCGGGCGCTGCTGATCAGCGGGGGCGGCATCGGGAAGGCCATCGACGACATCTCCCTCTGCACCAACTTCCTGACCTCCCAAGGCGCCCAGTGCATCGGCGTCGTCGTGAACAAGGTCTGGCCGGAGAAGTACGAGCGGATCAAGGAAGCCACCACCAAGGGCCTGGAGAATCTGGGCATCCGCTGCTACGGCATGATCCCCTACGAGGGGACGCTGGAATCTCCCACGGTGCGGCAGGTGGCCCAGTATCTGAACTGCCGAATCCTGTGCGGCACGGGGGCGCTGTCCAACCGCGTCGGCAAGACGATCGTCGGTGCCATGGAGACCAGCCACATGGTGTCGTACCTGACGGACCGGGCGTTGGTCATCACGCCGGGTGACCGCAACGACAACATCCTGGCCATCGTGAGCACCTACACGTTGATGACCGGTTCTCCTCCGCCGGTGGCCGGGCTGATTCTGACGGGCGGGTTCGTGCCGCTGGGAAGCGTGATGGAACTGCTGGTGAACTCCGGAATCCCCACCCTCCAGTGCAGCGATGACACCTACGCGGTGGCCGCTCGGCTTGGGGAGACGGTCTTCAAGATCACGCCGGAAGATACCGAGCGCATCGAAGTCGCCGTGGACCTTGTCAGCAAGCACGTGGATATCTCCGCCATCCTGGAAGCGCTAGGCGACTAGGCGCGCGGACAACGGGTCTGGACGGGACATGCGCATCTATCTGCTGCGACACGCTCAGAGCGAAGTCAACGCTGGGCTCTCTGAGGCCATCGACTGCGGGTTGACCGAGCTGGGCCGGCGACAGAGCGCGGCGCTCGCGGCGGCCCTGGCCCGGACCGGCCTGGGGCACATCCTGGCCAGCCCCTACCGCCGCTGCCTGGAGACCGCGGAGATCATCCGCTCAGCCACCGGTGCAGCGGGGGAGCTCTGGCCGGCGGTGCACGAACATCACCACGATCCCTTTCCCGCCGGTTCATGGCCGCTGCCGGCCCGGTCCGCCCTCCTGAGCCAGTGGCCCCACTTCGCCGCACCGCCGGAGATGCCGGAGGTCCGCTGGGCCGCCGTGCCGGAAGACCGGGCGGCTCAGTGGCAGAGGCTGAGCAAGGCCGTCCGTGCGCTGGTGGACCGCTTCGGCAGCCAGGCCGAGGCCAAGGTGCTCGTCGTCACGCACCAGGCCCCCGCGAGCGTCTTCGTGCAGGCGTTCTGCCAGTGGACCAACCCGCTGAACGTCCGCGTGCACCTCGAGCCGGCCTGCACCACCATCCTGGAGGTGGACAAGTCGGGGCGGCGCCGTCTGGTCTGCTCGAACATACCGCCCGAATCGTTGGCCGCCATCCCGTAAACGCCCCGGCAGCGACCCGCCCCACCATGCCCGCAAGGCCACCCCAATAGGGGGTATTAGTCACGCGATTCATCGTCATAAGCAGCACTGAAATAGGCTCTT
>JALHTV010000304.1 GCA_022866005.1 Phycisphaerae bacterium | reverse complement strand
CGCTTGGCGAGGTCGACGCCAGCGGCCGCCGCAGGCCGGTCCCCGTGCCGGGCAGCGAGTTCAGCCTCTCGCTGAACACGCTGATCGTCGCCATCGGCGAACGCCCCGACAGCGACGGCCTGCCAGCGATGGGCCTGGTCGTGGACAAGGGCGGCCGGCTCCAGGTCGATCCGCGAACGCTTGGCACCGGTCGCGAAGGCGTCTTCGCAGGGGGCGA
This sequence comes from Phycisphaerae bacterium, assembly GCA_022866005.1. Classification (GTDB taxonomy): domain Bacteria; phylum Planctomycetota; class Phycisphaerae; order SM23-33; family SM23-33; genus JALHTV01. The sequence continues at coordinate 1,724 of JALHTV010000304.1, read as the reverse complement.
TGTGGTGACGGGCCCCAACACGGTCGTCGACGCCATCGCGGCGGGGCGTCGCGCGGCGGGGGTGATCGACCGCTATCTGCGCGGGCAGGAACTCGCGGAAGCGCCCCGCATCCGGCTGCCGGACGTTTTCGTCGAATCCGCCACCGTCACCGATGAGGAGCGCGAGGATGCCGCGCGGGCTGAGCCCCCCGCGCTGCCCATCCAGGCGAGGCGGAAGAACTTCGCCGAAGTCGAACTGGCCTTGTCGGCCGAACAGGCCACCCGCGAGGCCCGCCGGTGTCTCCGATGCGACCTCGCGTTCACTCAACCCCAGAGCGATGAGGCCCACAGCGCGGCCGCAGGGGGAACCTCCGCATGATCACGCTGACCATCAACGGCCTGCCGGTTTCCGTCGAGGAAGGCTCCACGGTGCTGGAAGCCGCCCAGTTCATCGGCTTCCCCATCCCGACCCTGTGCCACATGGACGGCCTGACGCCGTACGGCGCCTGCCGGTTGTGCGTCGTGGAGATCGGCCAAGGGCCGACGGCGAAACTCGTCACGTCGTGCACGTACCCCGCGGAGCCGGGCCTCAAGGTTCGCACGGCGTCGTCGCGCGTCGTTCGGGCCCGCAAGATGATCCTGGAGCTCCTGCTGGCGTCCTGTGCGCAGTCGAAGACCATCCAGGACCTCGCCTCGGCACACGACGTGCGGCAGCAGCGGTTCCGGCAGGAGCACGAGACCTGCATCCTGTGCGGCCGGTGCGTCCGGATGTGCCGCGAGCAGATGATGGCCGGCGCCATCGGCTTCCGCTACCGCGGCGAGAAGCGGAGCATCGGCACGCCGTTTGACGTCAAGAGCGACGTCTGCCGTCTCTGCGGCGGGTGCATGTACGTGTGCCCGGCGTGCGAACTCCGCTGCACATTTACGGAGCCGGACAAGGCCATCTGCGGCGGGTGCGCCAACCTGAGCCCGCCCTGCCTCGAGAAAGAAGGCTTCGACGACATGCTGTGCTACATGCAGCCCTGTGTGGCTTGCGAAATCCAGCCAAACAAGTAACCGGAAAGGAACCAGCGACCATGTCCGTCACGCTCTCCAGGGTCAACGCTTCGGCCGCCACGCTCTCAAAGAACCGGACCATCGGTTCGGTCGTGCCCGCCTCGGGCATGTGCGTCACCTGCGTCGACGGCTGCATCGGCATGTGCGAGGTCGGCAAGTCGGCCTACCGCGGCCACGAGGTCATCTACCCGCAGCCGTTCGGCGTCATCACGACGGCGGCCGAGAAGACCTACCCCGTGGACTACTCTTACTTCAACATCATGGGCACCGTCATCGGCGCCCACGGCGTGGAGGCCGACAGCGACAAGGCCATCTTCCCGGCCGTCAACCTCGAAGTCGCCATCGGCCACGACAAGGGGATCCGGTTCCGATACCCGTGGATCATCCCCGGCATCGGGTCGACCAACATCGCCAAGAACAACTGGGAAGGCCTGGCCATCGGCTCGGCCCTGGCCGGCACCGGGCTCACCATCGGCGAGAACGTGGTGGGCATGGACCCGGGCTCCGCGCTCAAGAACGGCAAGGTGGTCAACACCGCGGACTTGAAGCGCCGGGTAAAGCTCTACCAGGACCACCAGCGCGACGGCTACGGCGCGATCATTGTCCAGGCCAACGTTGAAGACACCCGGCTCGGCGCGCAGGAGTACGCCATTGACAAACTGGGGGTGAAGTGCGTGGAGCTCAAGTGG
>JALHTV010000303.1 GCA_022866005.1 Phycisphaerae bacterium | reverse complement strand
TGAAGTTCCCTGTGAAGTGCACACCATTGGGGTCCGTGGAGGAGATGACAATGAACTTGTCACCTTCCCGCGGCCGGTAATCAGCCAGGCTCTGCACGTCCAGCACCCCGGCCAGGGTGGAGAGCCCCATCGTGCGGATCAGGCTGCTGCCGGTGGCATCCAGCTCCACGCCAACCGTCGTGGACCGCGCGCCGCCAGAGTAGATGGTCAGTCCGCCGGCTTGGACATAGGCGCCCCTGGAGACCCTCAATTCGCCGGTGCTGCTGAGGCTGCTAGCCAGGATGATGGCCCCACCGGCGGTTAGGCTGCCCCCGGTGACGTTCAGGACGCCTCTGGCCCCGCTCCCATTCGGCCCACCCAGCGTGACGCGGTCGCCCACGGAGATCGCCCCGCCGCTGAGGCTAATCGTCCCACGGGCGTTGACGTTGTACGCCACGAGCAAGGCATTGCCCACCGTGAGCTTCCCGGCCGTGACGGCCAGTTCGCCATTACTGGCGGCAGTGTTGCCGACGTACAGCGTGCCGGCCTCTTGGAACTGGTAGCCCACCGTGGCCTTGCCGGAGTTGATCTCCGCCTGGTCATACAGCGTGGGCTGCCAGGGGATGTCCCAGTTGGTGATGAGTTCGTAGCGCCCCGCCGTGCCGCCGGTCCAGATGATCGGCTTGGGCGCCGGCCAGGCGGCTAGCTCGTTGAGGTACTCCTCGATGTTGGTGTAGCCGTCGTTGTCGTAGTCCCCGTTGTTGCTGGCGGCGCTGGGGTCCAGGCCGTGGGCGATCTCCCAGGTGTTCGGCATGCCGTCCTGGTCGATGTCCCAGCCCGCTGGGCGGGACACTTGCTGTTGGTACGGCCAGCCCCCGACATCCTCGACCCAGTTGATGACGGCCCCGGTAGTACCCGCGCTGCGGACCTGAGTGACGATGCGGGTATCCGTGGCGCTACGGTTCGACCAGTTGGCCCCGGCGTAGTTCAGCACTGTCGCTAGGGCCTCATCGGCCGTCTGGGTGTAGACGGTCGGGGCGGCGAACGCGGTCCCCCCCGGAGAGGTGCTATAGGTTCCGGTGAACATGCCCCAGCCGGTGTCCGTGCCATCAAAGACTCCGTCACGGTCCGGGTCGATCTTGTTGCCGGATTGGTAGAGGTGCGTCAGGGTGCCCCCGCCGTTAAAGGCCTCGCTGCGCTCACTGCTGGAGGTGGTAGAAGGTCCGGCGATGTAGTAGTTGTTGATGAAGTTCCCGTCGCCTTCTTCACCGCTGCCGCTGTAGCCGCAGTTGCTTATCCAGTTGTACATGACGTTGTCGCGGAAATCGGTCACGTTGACCGCGCTGGTCTTGTTGCCCAGACGCGGGTTGCGCGACTTATTGTCGGCAAAGAGATTGTGGTGGTAGGTAATCACGGTGTTGGACACATCGATCTGGATCATCCCCCCGTAGCTGTGGCTATTGTAGTTGAGGCCCTCGGCGATAATGCAGTATTGCACCGTGCTGTTCCAGCCCATGTCGCTGCTGGTGATGCCCTCGTCGCCATGCCACTCGGCCGAGCAATGGTCGACGATGGAGTCCTTGGGCTGAAGCCACAGGCTGTCCATCGTCTGATCGGTGGGGTTAGGGGCCCAGGTTCCCGGGCGGAAGGTCATGTTGCGGATGACCACGTTGCTGCCCGTGAATTTGCTGCCGGTACCTTGGATGAAGATGCCGTCGCCCGGGGCGGTCTGGCCGGCGATGGTGATGTTGCTCACGCTGGTGCGGAGCCAGTGGTCGGTCTGAGAGCTCGGGTCGATCCGAATCGTCCCGCCGACGTCGAACACGATGATGCGATTGGACTGGCTCACCGCATCGCGCCACGTCCCCGGCCCGCCCCCGTCACTCAGGCTGGTGACGTGGTAGACGGTGTAGCCACGCCCGCCGCTGGCAGTCCCTCCTGCCCCCTCGGCGCCGGGAAAGGCCGGCAACGCCTGCGCCCACGCCTCCCCAGCCACCACCAGCATCAACGATAGGGCCACGACAATGCACATGCACCAGGCCCCCCGGGCAGAACCAGAGGGGTGTACCATGATGTCACCTCACACTCCGGCCGCACGAGGCGATGCCGGATTTCGAGAATGGTCCGATCACGGTCGTGTGCACCCGGAACTCAACCGGACGGCCGAGGCAGGGACGGGCAACCGGGGCGCCCTCACCTCTCCTCAGGGTCAACTCCGTGCTCCCGGCTGGGAGCCACACAACATTCACCTAGATTATAACCGAAAGCTCCCATTCGCCAAGCGCATTTCGTGCCGGTACTTGGGTATCAAACCCCGCTGCCGCACCCTCGTGCCCGCCCACGACAAGCCCGAGCCGGACCCCAGGTGTCAGTTCATCGCAAGTTGCGGCAGGAAGCCCCCTTGCGCGAGGACGATGACCACGGTCACGGTCACCGTCGATAGGAGCGTAGAGTAGAAGGTGGTCTTGGCGACGTAGTCGGGGTGGTTGTCGAACTGAAGGCACAGCAGGGCTGAGTTCACCGACGAGGGCACCCCCGCCCCGATCAGCAGCAACTGGGCGAGAAACCCCCGGACGTTCAGGGCGTAGATCAGGGCCAGTCCCAGCAGCGGTGCCGCCACCAGCCGCAGGACCAGGCTGGCCCGGATCGGGTAGCGGTCGCCCCCCCGGGGAATCAGCGCCAGTTGCGCCCCCAGCGTCGCCAGGGCCACCGGCACGTAGGCCAGGCGGAGCTGGCGGATAGCCTCCCAGAACGGTTTCAGCGCCGCAGCCGCCGCGGGCGCGTGATCGCCCAACAGGCGGCGGACCTGGACGGTCAGCAGCGCCGCCGCCAGGGCGTACAGCGCGGGGAACTTGGCGACGTGCAGCAGGTTCTCCTTCCACGGGCGCTTGCCCCGCCCCGCCGCCAGCACCACCCCCAGCGTGAAGTGCGCGACGTTCTGCACCAGCATCACGAAGATGTGGTATCCCGTAGCCTCGGCCCCTCGGCCTATCGGCTCAAAGGCCAACTGTTGCAGCGGGATGCCGTAGTTGCCGGAATTGTTCAGCACCGTGGTCATGAGCATGGCGTTGTGCCGGTCGGGCGGGACCTTTCCCAGCCAGGCCGTCAGCACGGTCAGCACCCCCACCAACACCATCACGGCCAGCGAGAAGCCCACCACCAGCCCCACCTGGCCGGCCGTGACCTTCGAACTGACCACCGAGAAGTACACCATCCCCGGCGTGACGAAGTAGAAATTCAGCCGCGTCAGCGTGGGCATGTCCAGCCCCAGGAACCGCTGGATGGCAAAGCCCAACCCCGCCAGAAGCAGCATCGGCAGCACGACGAAGTAGAAGATCTCCCCCAGCCGCGCGGGCAGCTCCATCGCCGACATGGCCAATACCGGTGCGTGCAGGATCATGCGTTGCCAAGGGTGCAAGTCAGGCCGCCCAGTCTAGCCGCACTGCGGCGGCTTTCCAAGCGGTTCCCTCCGGCCCGGCACTCACAGGCCCTCAGGCCGACAAACCGGGCAGGAGAAAAAGATTTGGCTTGTTTAAGTGCCCTCCTGAAAGAGCCGAAACCGACCTCATGCAGGAGGGGCATTGCGGGAATGCCCCCGCACGCAGGAAGGTCTACAAAAGGAGAATGTCATGCGTAACGCTCGTGGTTTCACACTGGTTGAGCTGGCCGTGGTCGTCGTGATCATCGGCGTGCTCGCCGCGTTCGCCGTGCCCAGGTTCCTGGCGTCGGTGGAACGGTCCAAGGCGGCCGAGGCATTTAACTATCTGTCCTCCATCCAAGCAGCCCAGGAACGTTACCACGCTCGGCAAGGCACCTACGCCGGTGACGTCACCGATCTGGACATCCAGATGACCCACATCAAGTACTTCACCGCGGGCACCGTTGCCGCCGGGTCCACAAGCACCCTCCAGGACTCCTGGACGCTGACCCTAACCCGGGCGGGTGCCTCGGCAGGCTACGGGGAGTACACCGTGACCTTCACGGACCAAGGCTACGACTCCGTGAACAGCACGATCAACGCCCTTCCCGACATCAATCCGATGCAGACGTAACGCCTGATAGGGCACGATCTGCGACGTCCGACGGACTCCCCCTCGCGGGAGTCCGTCGCGTCTTTTGGCTTGGTCAAGTGCGCCCCGGAAACAGCCGAAACGTATATTCCATACAACGGAGGCATCAGTGGGATGCCCCAGAAGGCATGATAAATACATACAAGGAGAAGATCATGCGCAACGCTCGTGGTTTCACTTTGGTTGAGCTCGCCGTGGTCGTCGTGATCATCGGCGTGCTCGCCGCGTTCGCCGTGCCCAGGTTCCTGGCGT
>JALHTV010000302.1 GCA_022866005.1 Phycisphaerae bacterium | reverse complement strand
TGCTGGGGCAGCAGGGGGCTGTGGGGCAGCGAGACGGCGAAGATCTGGTTGGGGCGGATCGTCGCATCGGGGCCGGCGTCCGAGAGGCAGTCGTACAGGCACCCCTGCGGCTGGTTCCAGAACGCCCGCACGAACGCAGGACCGATCAGCTCCGCCAGGTGTGCGTAATGCCTGGCCAGGCCCGGGTCGATCCCCTCGCAGCGCTCGGCCAGGATGCGGTGGGCGCAGTACCACAGGGCGTTGACCTCCACGGGCTTGCCGTGTCGGGGCGTGATGGCCTCCTCGCCCAGCTTGACGTCCATCCAGGTCAGTTGCGTGCCCAGCGAGCCGCCCATCAGCAGCCCGTCGGCGTCGGCGTGGATGTCGAACCGCGTGCCGTTGCGGTAGGCCGTCAGGATCGCATTGCTCGTGGGCATCAGCACCTCGTGCCAGAAGGCCCGATCGCCCGTGGCGGCCATGTACCGCTCGGCGGCGACGATGAACCACAGCGAGGCGTCGATGCTGTTGTAGTGGGCGGTGTTGGAGTAGTCGTCGAAGCGGTTGGGGATCATGCCGCCGCTGAGGTGCTCACCGAACGTGCGGAACACCATGCGGGCCTGGGCGAACCGTCCGGTCGCCAGCAGCAGCCCCGGCAGGGCGATGAAGGCGTCGCGGCCCCAGTCGGCAAACCAGGGATAGCCCGCCACGATCGTTGTCTGCGCCGGCGTGCCGGGGAAGCTCCGCTGCACGACGAAGGCGTCGGTGGCTATGGCGAGGCGTCGGGTGGCCTCATCGGCGCCCGGCCCGGCCGACCCGGCCAGCTCGATCCACCGGCGGCGGCGCGCCCCGACCGTCTCATCGAAGTCCACCGCGAGCACCTCATCCAGACTGGCCGTGAGCTGGACCGATGCCCCTTGATCCAACGGGCAGACGAAGCACCCGGGGGTGTAGAGGTCCTCAAAGCCTTCCTGGCCGCGGTCGATGTCCTGGCGGTAGAGGAAGCGATACCACCACTGCGGCTTGGCCTCGAACGCCCCGTGGCTGACGCGGACGCAGAGGGTGTGCGGTGGCCCCTGGCGGTCGTGGACCGTGATGCTGTCGGCGTGGCCTTCGAAGGTCATCTGGCTGGGGTGGTGGACCTTGCGTAGGTTGTGGAAATCGCGCAGCGCCGTGAATGGCCAGAGGCGCAACGTGACCGGGGCGCCGCGGACCGTGTAGCGCACGGCCACGGCGTTGGCGGCGTCGGCCAGGATGAGCTCCTTGACCAGCTCCGCGTCGCCCACGCGATAGACCCACCGCGGTGCGACGTCGTTGACGAAGCCGGCCAGGTACTCCATGCCGCGCGGCGAGAAGGCATCCGCGAACTCGTTGGTGGCCAGGTCGGCACTGGCCTCGCCGATCTGCACCTGCTCCATGACGGTCGCCAGGGCCGCGATGCGGTCCACTGGCGGGCTGGCCGAGGCGACGAGCAGCCCGTGGTAGCGGCGCGTATTGCACCCCAGGACCGAGCAGGAGGCATACGCCCCGATCCGGTTGGTCAGCAGCCACTCCTTGGACAGCAGACTGTCCAGGTCCTGCCGACGGTAACTGAACTCCATCGGCGGCGGCAACGGATCCGAGGGCGGCTTCGCGGCCATGGCGGTCCTTTCGGCCGGCGGGCAGATGACATTATAGCGCTGGCGGGCGGTCAAGGCGAGCGGAGGGGACTGGACGGCTGGGGCGAGGGGATTCCCGGCTGGGTCCGGACGACCCCTAGACGCGAGTCCTGGCGACGATTCGGCTGCGGACGTTGTCCAGGATGTTCATGTAGTTGATGTACGCGTCGTAGGGTGACTCGTAGGGGTTGAAATACTTGTGCACGTCACCGTCGGCGAACCACTTGGTGCACATGTAATAGAAGTGGTCGGAGGTCTGGAGCATGCGCCAATCGTGCACCAGGTGCTCGTCTTCGGTGCCCAGCACGCGGTCGGCCAGGGCGTACACGTCGTGCAGGGCGTTGGCCTGCATGCTGTTGCCCAGCCAGGCGGAGATATCCCGCTCGGTGTCGGCCCAGGAGATCATGTGGGGGACGTCCACCTCGCCGACGGAGGGGTAGCGGTCGATCGCCTCCGAGACGGTCAGGAAGTCGTTCCTTCCGCGGGCCATCACCTTTTCCGGCAGCGCCCGCATGAAGTTGAAGATTCCGGTGTCTTCCCACTGGTGTTCCCCGAAGGTCTCGTAGTCCATGAACAGGTTGCACACGTAGCCGTTGCCGTTGATGTGGTCGACCCATTGGGCGAACTTCTCGGCCGTCAGCGGCCACTCCGACCAGGAGCGGTTGCTGAAGCGGAACGCGATGTCGTCACTGAGGCGGTAGTTCTTCATCAGCATCCGCAGGTGCCCGCAGTTGGGTGGGTTGTAGATGAAGTTCGGACTGCGGTAGCCCAGGATGTGGTCGGCGCCCTCGGTGAGGATCGCGTCAAAGCCCATGTCCTCGACCACCTTGGCTACGTCGTTGTTGTAGGTCAGCTCGGTGTTGCGGAAGATCCGCGGCTCCTGGCCGAACAGATCGCGCATGAGCCGGCGGTGCATGTGGGTCTGGGCGATGAACTCGTCGCGGTTATAGAGGAAGGCCAGGCTGTGGTAGTAGGTTTCGGCGATGAACTCCACGCAGCCGGTGGCGGCCAGGTCGTGGAAGCTGGCCAGGACCTCCGGTGCCCAGCGGCGGACCTGTTCGAGGATCGTGCCGGTCAGCGAATAGCTCACGCGGAATCGCCCCTCGTGCCGGCGGATCATGTCCAGGATGGCCTGGTTGGCCGGGAGGTAGCACTTGCCCGCGACCTTGCTGCAAATGGTCTCGTTGCGCCAGTCGTCGAAGTAGTTGGCGTCGCTGTCGAAGATGCTATAGCGCCGCAGCCGGAACGGTTGATGCACTTGGAAGTAGAAAACGACCGATGCCATAGACCCCTATTATGAAGCGTGCGGAGGCCCCGGAGGTCAAGGCAAATCTCGCAGGCAGGCGCCGATCCGGCCCCCAGAGCCCCCCGAGCGGGTGCTATCCGGCCACGCGCCCGTAGATGCTGGCCAGCTTCTGGGCGCTGTCCCGCCAGGAGAGCTTTTGCAGCTCGATGTGCCCGTGCTGCCGGAGGGTGCGGTGCAGCGGGGGGTAGCGCAACACGGCCAGGATCTTGTTGG
>JALHTV010000301.1 GCA_022866005.1 Phycisphaerae bacterium | reverse complement strand
CTCATCACCGCCAGCCCGTGCTCGCCCAGCGGGCCCGACAGCAGCACCTTGTCCCCCGGCTCGATCCGCTCAAAGCCCAGCCGCGCCGCCGGGTGCACCCGCCCCACGCCCGTGGTCGTGACGATCAGCCCGTCGCAGGCCGCACGGTCCACGACCTTCGTGTCACCGGTCACCACCGCGACCCCTGCCGCCTTGGCCGCCCGGCCGGCTGAGGTCAACACCCGGCGCAACAAGGCAATCTCCAAGCCCTCCTGGATCACCAGCGCCAGGCTCACGGCCAGCGCCTCCGCGCCGGCCACGGCCAGGTCGTTGATCGTCCCGCAGATCGCCAGCTTCCCGATGTCCCCACCGGGGAACTCCAGCGGCTGGACGACGTAGCTGTCGGTGGTGAAGGCCAGCCTTCCTTTGGCGGGCCGGAGCACGGCGGCGTCGGTCAGGCGGCGCGGGTCCTGCCCGCCGCCCAAGGCCGGGAGGATCACCTCGCGCAGCAGCTCAGAGGTCAACTGTCCCCCGCCGCCGTGGGCCAACTGAATGTGCTCGGTATCGGCCATCGCTATCGCTCCACCCGCCGCCCGCCGCGGACGGCCTGGCGCTCGTACTTGTACGAGGCGGCGCACGCCCCCTCGGAGCTGACCATACACGGGCCGACCGGGTCGCGCGGAGTGCACCGGCCGGCGAACAGCGGGCAATCCGCAGGCTCCAAGCTTCCGCGGAGCACGTCGCCGCAGCGACAGCCGGGTAGCTCGTAGCTGGCCACCTGCGGCAGGTCGAACCGCTTAGCCGCGTCGAACTCCACCAGCGCCTCCCGCAGCTCCAGGCCGCTATCGGGGATCACCCCCAGCGCCCGCCAGCGGGCGTCGGTGACGGTGAACACCTCCTCCATCAGCCGCCGGGCGGTAGCGTTGCCATCGGCGGAGACCGGTGGATACACGCTCGCCGCCGCCGGCCGGTTCTGGGCCAACTGCTCCAGGATCGCCGCCAGTCCCGCCAGGACCTGCCCCGCCTCAAAGCCCGCGACCACGCACGGCCGGGCAAACTCCCGGACGATCGGCTCGTAGGCCGCGAAACCCAGGATCACGCTCACGTGCCCGGGGCACAGGAAGCCGTCAATCCGCACGTCCCCCGCGCTCAGCAGCGCCCGCATGGCCGGGAGCACCCGCTTGTGGGCGGCCAGCACGCTGAAGTTGCGCACGCCCTCGCGCTGGGCACGCTGGATCGCCAGGGCGGTACCCGGGGCGGTCGTCTCGAACCCCACCGCCAGGAACACCACCTGTCGGTCCGGCCGCGCGGCGGCCAGTTCCACGGCCTGTTCGGCGGAGTAGACCACCTCCACCTCGGCGCCTCGGGCACGCGCCTCAGCCAGGCTGCCTTCGCGCCCGGGCACGCGGACCATGTCACCGTAGGTGGCCACGATGGGCTTGGCGCCGCAGGCCCCCGACGCCAAGGCCACCGCCTGGTCCAGGTAGGAGGAGTCCGTCACGCACACGGGGCACCCCGGCCCGCTCACCAGACGCAGGGCCTCCGGCAGCAGGCTGCGCAGGCCGGCCCGGGCGATGGCCATCGTGTGCGTGCCGCAGATCTCCATGACCTGCACGGAGCGGCGATCCGCCGCCAGGTGCTCGGTCAGACGGTGAATCCTCTCGCGGATGTCGCTGCCGGGATAAGCCATAAAGGTCACGCCACGGAAAGCTACTTCGGCCGCTCGGCGTCCGGCGGGTCCATCTGGGCCAGCAGCTCGTAGGTCTGCCGGGCGTCCTTGGCCTGGATCACCGTGATGGCGAACCCGGCGTGGACCAGCACCCAGTCGCCGACCCGGGCCTCGGGCACCAGCATCAGGTTCGCTCGCGTCCTGCTGCCCGCCAGGGCGACCGTGCCCCAGGATTCGTGGATGCTCTCAATCTTTGCGGGGATCGCCAGACACATCGCTTGCTCCGACACGCCCGCCCACCGCCCTGGCTCCAGTTGCCTGGGCCCAGCGGGCCGCGGCCACGGCCGCCTGGCCCAGCGCGACGCCCCCGTCGTTGCACGGGACCGACCGGTGCACCAGGACCTCAAAGCCCTCGGCGGTTAGCTTAGCCTCCAGCCGGGCGGACAAGTACCGGTTGGCGAAGCACCCGCCCGACAGGGCCACCACGCCCAGACCGGTGGCCTCCCGCGCCCGCCGGGCCGACTCGGCCAAAAAGCCCACCACCGTGTTGTGGAACCGCCCGGCGATGACGCCCGCCGCCACGCCCCCCAGCACGTCGTCCACGAGGCCACAGACCATCGGCCGCAGGTCGATCTCAAAGGGACCGCTCGAGACGATCTGGTAGGGATAGCCCTCCCCCATCCCCGGCTGCACGATGGCCTCCAGCCTCATGGCGGCTTGGGCCTCGTAGCCGTTGACCGCCGCGACGCCCGCAAGGGCCGCGACCGCGTCGAACCACCGGCCTAGCGAGCTTGCCGGCGGGCAGTTGGCTCCCATCGAGAGCATCTCCACGACCGTCTGCTGCGCCTCGGGCGGCGCCGCCAGGCGGCATCGCTCGGCCACGTCCAGGCAGCGGTCGCCATAGGCATCGAAAAGTACCGCCAGCGCCGCCCTCCAGGTCTCCACGGCTGCGGCGTCGCCACCAGGGAGCGGCAGGTACCGCAGGTGGCCCAGGCGGCGGAAGTCCGTCAGGTCCGCGCTCAGCACCTCGCAGCCCCACACGGTGCCATCGGGTCCGAAGCCGGTTCCATCGCACGCCAGGCCCACCACCGGCCCCCCTCGCCCATGCTCGGCGAGGCAGGAGGCGATGTGGGCGTGGTGGTGCTGCACGGCCACCAGCGGCAGGGCCGACCGGCCGGGCAGCTCGCCACGGTGGCGGCGGGCGGCGTACTGGGTGGAGAGGTACTGCGGATGCATGTCGGCCGCGAGCATCTCCGGGCACACGTCGAACAGGGCCTCCAGGTGGTTGATCGTGTCGATGAAGTGGCGGTACGTGCGCCCGTCGGTCAGGTCACCGATGTGCTCGCTCAGCACACACCGGCCGTGGGCGAGCAGGCAGACGGTGTTCTTCAGCTCCGCCCCCACGGCCAGGATGGCGGGGGCGCCTTCGGCCAAGCCCCTCAGGGCAACGGGCGTGGGCGCGTAGCCGCGGGCGCGGCGCGCCACCATGCTTTGGCCAGCGGGCCGGTGCTGGACCACGCTGTCGTCGATCCGCCGCTCGATGGGACGGTTGTGCAGCAGCAGCGCATCGGCGATGGGTGAAAGGTGCGCGATCGCGGCGTCGTTGTCCTTGACCAGGGGCTCGTCGCTGATATTGCCGCTGGTCATCACCATCGCGGGCAGCCCGCAGGCGAACAGCAGGTGATGCAGCGGGGTGTACGGCAACATGACGGCCAGGCAGTCCATGCCCTCCGCCACGCCCGCCGCCACCGGCGCGCCCGCTCGCCGCGGCAGCAGCACGATGGGAGAAACCGGCCCGGTGAGCAACTGCCGGGCGGCGTCGTCGAGTGCGACCAGTTTCTCCGCCGCGGCCAGGTCGGCCACCATGATCGCGAAGGGTTTCTCGTCGCGCTGCTTGCGCCGGCGCAGGCGACCGACCAGGTGGTCGTCGTCGGCCCGGCAGGCGAGGTGGAACCCGCCCAAGCCCTTGATCGCCAGGATTCGCCCGTCGCGGAGCATGTCCGCGGCGGCGGCGATGGCGTCGTCGCAGACGATCTGGCGCCCGCGGGGATCGACCAGCCAGACGCTCGGGCCGCAGCGCGGGCAGGCCACCGGCTGGGCGTGGAAGCGCCGGCAGGCGGGGTCGCTGTATTCCCGTGCGCAGAGCGAGCACATGGGGAACTCGGCCATGGTCGTGTGGGGCCGGTCGTAGGGGATACGCCGCACCAGGGTGTAGCGCGGGCCGCAGTTAGTGCAGTTGATGAACGGGTAGCGGTATCGCGGGTCGGCCGGGTCAGCCAGCTCCGCCAGGCACGCCGCGCAGACGGCCGTGTCCACGGTCACCTGGGCGTCGGCCAGCTCACCGGCCTCCGACGGCAGGATGCGGAAAGCCCCCTCTCCGGGCACAACGTCCGCGGCCCGGCGGTCCAGGCCGGCGACCGTCGCCAGGGGCGGCAGTTCGGTTGTCAGCCGGCGGCAGAACATCTCCACCACCTCGGGGGCCCCCTGCTCCTCCAAGTGGACCCCCCGCGAATCGTTGGCCACGTGCCCCGTCAGCTCCAGTTGCGTCGCCAGGCGATAGACGAATGGACGAAAGCCCACCCCCTGGACCTGGCCACGGATCGCCAGATGGATTCTTTGGACCTTCTCAGCAGCCATCGCCTTCTGCGCCTTGGACGAGAGTCTATGATTCTAGCCGACCGGCCGGCGGTGCTGCAAACGCGGCGGCGGGCAATTCCGGGCGGGCCGGACGGCGGCTTGTAAAAGAACTGCTGGGGTTGGATACTAGGAACCAATCATGACCGAACTGAGGGACAAGCTCCGCGGGCAATTCATTGTCATCGATGGTCCCGATGGGGCCGGCAAGAGCACGCAGGTCGAGTTGCTGAGCGCCGCCCTGCGCGCCGGGGGCCTGACCGTCTGCCAGGTCCGCGACCCGGGCGGCACGGCCATCGGAGAGAAGGTCCGCGCGATCCTGCTGGACCGCCGGCACGACGAAATGGCCGTGCAGTGTGAGGTGATGCTCTACATGGCCAGCCGCGCGCAGTTGGCGAAAGAGGTGATCCGGCCGGCGCTTGCGGCCGGGCAGTGCGTGATCTGCGACCGGTACATCTCCTCGACGGTGGCCTACCAAGGCGCCGGCAGGATGGACGTTGCGAGCATCCTGGCCGCGGGCGAGATCGCGGTGGGGCTGACGTGGCCGGACCTGACGATCGTGCTGGACCTGCCCGCCGAGGTGGGCCTAGAGCGGGCACGGCGCAAGGGCGGAAACGCCCCCGAGCCCGACCGCGGGGAGGCGAAGACCCTCGAGTACCACCGCCAGGTCCGCGAGCTTTTCCTCAAGCAGGCGGCGGACGTTCCCTGGCACTTTGCGGTGGTCGACGCGACGGCGGACGCACAGGCGGTGCATCGGCGGATCATGGGCATCCTGGGTGAGTGGAAGTGGGGCAAGCAGACCCCTCGGCAACGGAGCTAGGCGCCCATGGTCGAGCTGCTGGACATCGCAGGTCAAGACGCCGCGATTGGGCGGTTGCAGCGGGCGATGGCCAGCATGCGGCGCCCCCACGCCCTGCTGTTTGCCGGTCCGGCCGGTGTGGGGCGGCGGACGACGGCCGTGGCGCTGGCCAAGGTGCTGCTGTGCGATCAGCCGGCCAGCCGGGCCAACAAAGGCAGGCTGGCGGACCTCCCCGAGGACTTTGCGCTGAAGCTCGCCTGCACCACCTGCCCCAGCTGCCGCGCGATGGACGGTGACAGGCACGTGGACTTCCACCTGGTCTACAAAGAGCTGCTCCAGTATCACAGCGACCCCAAGGTCCGCGAGCGGGTCATGCAGGAACTCGGCATCCCCGTGATCCGCGAGTTCCTCATCGCCCCCGCCGGCCGGATGTCGGGGCGCGGGCGGGGCAAGGTGTTCCTGGTGCTCGAGGCCGATCTGCTCAGCGAGGAGGCCCAGAACGCCCTGCTGAAGACCCTGGAAGAGCCGCCGCCCGGCGTGACGATCATCCTCATCGCCGATCAGGCGGCGGGGCTGCTGCCCACGACGCTCAGCCGCTGCTGGGCGGTGAACTTCGCCCCGCTGCCGGCGGAGGTGGTGCGCGATCGGCTGATCGCAGCCGGTGTGGACCGTCGCGAGGCCCACTTCTGGGCGGCCTACACCGCCGGCTCCCTGGGCCAGGCGCAGCGCCTCGCCGAGCAGGACATGTACCGCGTCAAGAGCGAGCTGGTGGAGCGCCTGGCGGGCGCGGGCGAAGTCGGCAGCGCGGAACTGGCTGCCTACCTGACCCAGACCGCCGACGCCCTGGCCGAGCGCACGATCGCCGAGTTCAAGAAGGCCCAGGACGCCAAGCTATCCAAGCAGCTCGCCAGGCGCCGCGCCACGGCGGTGCTGCTGGGCCTGATCGCCAGCGCCTTCCGCGACGCGATTACCCTCGCGACCGCCGCCCAGAGGGCGCTGGTCCACGCCGATCAACCTGCGGCCCCCCAGGCGCTGGCCAAGCGATTCGACCCGGCGGAGCTGGCGCGGGTCATCGAGGACCTGGACGCCTGCGAGAAGCTGCTGTGGCGAAACGTCCAGCCCACGTTGATCTGGGACAACGTGGCCTTGACCGTCGCGGGCGCCGCCCCGCTGCGCCTGTGAGGCGCACGGCCCAAAGCCCACACTCACCTACCGTGACGCCGCTGCACCAGTCCCCCCGCCGTGCGCGGGGCTTTTCGTTGACGCCCCGAGCGGCGGGGGCGTATAACTGCTCGCTCGTCACCCAGCCTCGGGCACCGACATGAAAAGCTTCCGCCGCTCTCTGACATACCTGTGGCCCTACCGCCTGCGGATCGGCGTGGCGGTGGTCTGCGTGCTCGTGATCGCCACCCTCTGGGCGAGCGGGCTGGGGCTGCTGTTCCCCGGGGCCAAGATCCTCATCTCCGATGAGGGCCTGCACGGGTGGGTCTTCAAGGTCGTCGCGGACAAGCGCCTGGGCATCTCATCGCTTCAGAGCACGGTGCGGGTCCCAGGGGCCGCGCCCCAGGTGGCCGTGCAGATGGTGCACGTGGAAGACGGCAAGCCGGCCGCCCGGGCCGGGCTGAAGACGCGACAGTGGATCGTGGGCCTCGCCGCCAAGGCGGGCGCCTCGCCTCCGACGGCGGCCTCGGCCGCGCCGGGCGAGACGAACCTGGCGCGGACGATCGCCTTCGCCCCCACCGACCAGCCGGTGGTGCTGGGCATTTACGACCAGCTCACCCAGCAGGTCACGAGCGTCCAGGTCACCCTGCCCCCGCCGCCCGCCGCCTACGGGGCCTT
>JALHTV010000041.1 GCA_022866005.1 Phycisphaerae bacterium | reverse complement strand
GCGCGACACCGGCGGCAAGGTGGACATCCTGGTCGCCGGGGTGGGCACCGGCGGCACGATCACGGGCGTGGCCGAGGTGATCAAGCGCCGCCGGCCGAGCTTCCGGGCTGTGGCGGTGGAACCAGCCCAGAGCCCGGTGATCTCCCAGACCCTGGCCGGCCTGCCGCTGGCGCCCGGGCCGCATAAGATTCAGGGCATCGGGGCCGGCTTCGTCCCCTCGGTGCTGAACCTCAAGATCGTCGACGAGGTCATCCGCATCGACCAGGAAGAGGCCCTGGACTGGGCCCGCCGGGCGGCGCGGATCGAGGGGCTGTTCGTGGGCATCTCCTCGGGGGCGGCCCTGGCGGCGGCCAACCAGATCGCCCAGCGCCCCGAGAGCGCCGGCAAGTGCATCGTGACCGTCCTGGCAAGTTACGGCGAGCGGTACCTCTCCAGCCCGCTGTTTGAGAACCTGACGTAGAGACGGCCTCCGTGGGGGATCGAGCACCGTTGGCGGTTTCCGCGGTTTGGCGTATAATCGACGATGTGGGGCCGCTGGCCCATTCGTGCCGGCGGCCTGTCGCGATTCTTGTGGCGCCCAAGGCCCTTGGCGGCTGTCGCCCTGCCAGGCGACGGGGCGGCTGCCGCCAGCGGCCCGGGTCGCAAGGAGCCTTGCGTGGACCAGGCCGCGTCGAAGCAGTGCGAAGAACTCATCGGCTACCGTTTCCGTGACCTCAGCCTGCTGGCCCAGGCCCTGACGCACGCCTCCGTGGCCCCCACCCGCGCCCAGAGCAACGAGCGGTTGGAGTTCCTGGGCGACTCGGTGCTCGCCCTGGTGGTCTGCCAAGACCTCTACCAGCGCGAGGGCGACCTGCCCGAAGGGGAGATGACCAAGATCAAGTCGGCCGTCGTCTCACGGGTGACCTGCGCCGCGATCGCCGAGGGCCTGGGCATCTGCCAGCTGCTGTCGCTGGGCAAGGGCATGGCCAAGCCCGGGGCGATGCCGCTTTCGGTGGCTGCGGCGGTGTTCGAGGCCGTCCTGGGGGCGATCTACCTGGACGGGGGCCTCGAGCCCGCCCGCGACTTCGTGCTGAGGCACATCGGGCCCTACATGGACGAGGCCATGACCACCGACCACCAGAAGAACTACAAGTCGCTCCTCCAACAATACGCCCAACGCGAGTGGACCGTCACGCCCGACTACCGTCTGCTGGACGAGAAGGGACCCGACCACAGCAAGTGCTTCGAGGTGGCGGTGTGGATCAACGGCCGGCAGTTCCCCAGCGCCTGGGGCAAGAGCAAAAAGGACGCTGAGCAGGAAGCCGCCCGGCGGGCCCTGGTGGCGCTGAAGCTCATCGAGGAAGGGGACTAAAAACCGGGGATTAGGCAATAGGCCTCAGGCATGGGGTACTGGAGAATGCCTGCATGCCGGAGACTTTGCGGCTGTAACGACTTGCCTTCGCCGCCCTTCTGCCGGTTGGTCGGTCGCTTTCGACCCGGTTTGGCGGCGGGGAGACAGGGCAGCAGGCGGGGCCGGGGATTCTCGACAGATTTACTTGCACTTTGCCGATACCGAGTCTAGAGTCTGCAGCGTCCGAAGATGCTGCGCATTTGTCGTACGGAATTCACAGACAGATCGGACGGGCCATGGCCACGTCACGGACGATGAAAACCCTGGGTGCGCTGGTCGTCGCCATGACCGTGGGCTCCCTCACGCTGATCCTCATGGAGACCGCACCGATCCGCCCCCCGGTGACCGACCTGTCCGCCGTAGCCAAGGCCACCGACGAGCTCGCCCAGACGGTCTGGCGGACCGACGAGCCGATTAAGGTCGCCAAGTGGCGCCACATCGTCGTGCACACCTCCGCTGAGACGCTGGACGCCGACTTCGATTGCCACTTCATCGTCGACCAGACCCCTCGGCCTGACGGCGGGCGGGTCCGCGCGACGGCCCTGTGGAGCCGCCAGGTCAGCGGCAACCACGTCTTCGCCACCGGCTACGCCTGGAACGCCGACAGCATCGCCGTTCTGATGGCGGGCAACTTCTCAAAGACCCCACCCAGCCCCGAGCAGGTCCAGGCGCTGGTCGGTCTGGTGCAGTCGCTTCAGCAGTCCTGCGGCATCACGGCCGAGAGAGTCTACCTCGCGCGGGACATCGACCCCCGCTGCGGCTCCCCCGGAGCGGCCTTTCCCGCGCAGCAGTTCAATGGCTCGTTGCTTCATCCCCGCCGGCTGTAGCTGCCCCCGCCTTTTGTCTGTCTAGCCCCGATCTCCCGCCCCGCCAGCGATCTGTCCTGATCCTCCAGTCGGCATCTCGGCCACGGGCTGCTCGACTGTTCCCCCGGACCCCCGCCTGACGGGCCACCAGGGGCCGTTTCGCCGGTTTACGGTTTCGGCGACTTGAGGTAGAATGAAGCTATTGGAGGGCCACCATCTCGATGGACGGCAGGCAGACGACACCGCGGCGGGCGGTGGTTTTCGCATCCTGTGCCCCCGGCCAAGGGCTTCTGGAGGGTCTGGAACCGGCCCCGGGATGCATCCCCACCGCCAGTGCCTACGAGGCGGCCGCCGAGCTGCTGGCGGGGCCGGCGGCGGCGCTGGTGGTCGACTTGCGCGTGCTCAGGCCCAGCCATGTTCGGTTGATCGAGATCGCCCGCAAAGCCGGTGCGGAGTTGCTGGGCGTCGGGCCGCTGCCGGCCTGGGCCAGCAGCGACCAGCTCCGTGGGATGCGCCTGGTCAGCCAGGGGCAACTGGTCGAGTCCCTGCGGGCCGCCGCCGGAGCACCGGCGCCGTCGCGGCCGGCTGCCCAGCCCCGCCCGGCGCCGCGCCCCAAAGGCCCTCAGCCGCCTGACCAAGGTGGAACGTATAAAGCCGACGGCGCGGCACCCAAGGCCCCCGGCGCCGAGGGCGAGCCGCTGCTGACGGCAGAGGAACTCAGCGCCCTGTTGGGCGACGTGGAGTAGAGAGACGGCGATGCTGTTACTTGCGGACAAGGAATTGACGGACCAGATCGCCTCGTGCCCCGACATTCCGGCGGCCGAGGTCGTGGCCGACCCGTACGACGCGCTGGAGGTGATGGCGCGTCGCCGCTTCCCCTTGGTGGTGCTCTCGCCTACTGCGGCCGGGGCGGCGGGCGAAGGGGAGTTCGCGGCGTTGTGCCGCGCCTCGCGGCGGCTTCAGCGCGATGCACGGCTGGTGGCCCTGTGTCCGCCGCGGCTGGAGGCCGAGGTGCGCGCGCTGGTGGGAAGCACGCTGGACGACTACGTCATCGCGCCGCCCAGCCAGGCCGACCTGCGGACCCTCATCGGCCCCCAGGCCGCTGCCCCGGTGCCCCCGACGGTGCAGGCCCCGGCGGCGCGGATCGCCCAACCGCTGAGTCCCGAGGACTTGTCGCGCCTGGTGGCTGCGACCTTCAGCCGGTCGGACCTGGAGAGCGCGCTCGCGCAGATGCTCGCAGCCAAGGTGAACTGTCCCCTGGAGTGGGCCGACGAGGGCTCCGCCGACGCCGCCGCTCCCGTCCTGCTTCACCTGGAGGGCGAGCCGGTGCGCGTGCTGGTCGCGACGCGGGCGGTGAACGAGTCGCCCGCGGTCGGGGCGATGCTAGCGGCCCTGTCGGCGGTGCTGCCGGCGCTGGTGCAGGCTGCCCGGAGAACCGAGGCCCTGCACCACCTGGCCATCACCGATGACCTGACCGGGGCCTACAACCGCAGGTACTTCTACCACGCCACCGATCAGATCCTCCGCCAGGCCGCGGCCAACAAGCACCGCGTGACGCTCCTGCTGTACGACATCGACGACTTCAAGGGCTACAACGAGCAGTACGGCTACGCCGTCGGGGACGAGATCCTCCGTGAGACGGCGGAGATGATGCGCCGGATCGTCCGCGAGCACGACATCGTCGCGCGGATCGGGGGCGATGAGTTCGCGGTGCTGTTCTGGGACCGCAAGCAACCCCGCTCCCCCGGCTCCAAGCCGCCCGACAGCGCGCTGGTCCTATCGAGGCGCTTCCTGGCGGCGCTGAAGCGGCACGAGTTCCCCTCCCTGGGCGACAAGGCCACCGGCGCCCTGACGATCTCCGGCGGCCTGGCCAGCTTCCCCGCCGACGGCAAGAGCTGCCGCGAGCTGCTGCGCAGCGCCAACAAGGCCCTCAAGGCGGTCAAGCAGTCCGGCAAGAAGGGCATCCGCATCGTCGGCCCGGCCGACGAGGAGACCCCCCCTGCACCGACACCTCCCCGCCCGACGCGGAAGAATCGCTAAGCCCCTGATCCCGACGGGCGCCGCAAGAGGTAGCAGAGGCAATCGCCCCGCCTGAGTTCCTTGGGAATCTTGCGCCCCAGCAGACACTGGATGACTGACTGGCCCAGTTGGGCGAGGCGCGCCTTGACCGGCGAGCTGCGGCCCAGGCTGGTGCGCTCGAGGACGTCAAGGCCCATCTGACGGAAGTAGCATTCCAGCAGCCAGAAGGGCAGCACTGCGATGTGCCCGTCGGTGCGGTAGCTGGCAGGGTTGTGAAACAGGAACTGGCCGCGCTTCAGGTACATGGCGTACGAGAGGGGACCGACCGTGTTGGGTGTGGTCAGCAGGATCAGCCCCCCTGGCCGGCAGCAGGCGTCGCACGTCTCCAAGAAGCCCACCGGGTCGCGAAGGTGCTCGATCACCTCGATCGCCACGACCAGGTCATAAGTCCGGCCGCGGAGACCATCCGGGATGGGCCGGTTGAGGTCGTGCGTCCACAGCGGGATGCCCCTGGCACCGAATCGCGAGGCGTCCAGGTCGTGCGCCTGCACCGTGTGCCCGGCATCGACCAGCCGCTGCGAGAACGCCCCGCTGCCCGCTCCCAGCTCCAGGCACGCAGACCCAGGCGCCAGGTACCGGCGGAGGAGATGGAAGCAGCCCTCGTGCAGCCCACGGGCTGAACAGATGGGCAGCCCCTTGTAGTGCTCCCGCGTGGTGTCCGCTGGGCGATGCGGTGGCTGTGACACGGCCTAGCTCCTTGGGGTCTATCCTACGAACCCGCCGCCGGCGGGTTCCCTTGGCCGGACTGCCCAGCCAATTCCGCGCGGCGCGCACGGACCAGGGCCTTACGGTCCTCGGGCATGTCGGTTTCGGCGAGCAGACTGTCGCAGCCTTCCAGGAACGACTCCCGCGCGAATTCGCTCGTGTAGAGGCGTTGCTCGACGGGGCGGCCAGCCACCGTGTGCAGGAAACCCTCGAATTCCTGGAAGTAGCTGCCGTAGATGTGGAACGAATCGGCGATGTGGATGTACTGGCCCGGTGCGACGCCGAGCTGCTCAGCGACCATCCGCTGAAGCTCGGTGAAGGCGTACATGTTCATGAACGCGGCCTTGAAGGCATCGTTAGAGCGGATGTGGCAGGTCATGTCCAGCCGGCGTGCGGGGGGTTTCGCGGAGCCGCCGGCGATGCGGAACCACAGGCGCTGGAGGCACGGCGGGTCCGCGACCTTCGGGTCGTTCCACACCTGCCAGGTGACGGCCTGGGCGCGGCGGGTGTGCGGGGCGGCGCGCAGCTTCTCGACGGCGGCGGCAATCTGGTCGAACAGTCCTGCCCCTGGCACCGCGTAGGCGCACAGGCGCTCGTGATAGGTGTATTCCCACTTGCCGGCGGCGGGGTCGATCCAGTGGTCGTGCACACCGTAGAGCACCTCGGCGCGGTACTTTTCCAGGTCCTCCAGCCCGCCGGGGAAGGCGCGGTGAATCCGCGGCTCGGTGAACGGGTCGGTCACGTGGATCATCGCCACGACGTCGCGGCTGTGGGGGTCGCCGGGCTTGTCATACTCGGTGGGGAAGCGTTCGCCCTGCTGCCAGCAGGCGATTGTCGCCTTCTCCCACGCCAGCGGCAGTGACGGCTCGATGATGTGGATAGACTTCATGCGCGCCTCCCTGCGCCGCCAGTGGAGGCGCCGGGCAGCCCCAGCGCGCGGAGGATCGCGTCCGTGATGATCTCCCGCCCCGGCCGATAGAGCCGCCGGGCGTTGTCGGACATCTGCCGCAGCAGGTCGGGGTGGTCCAGCAGGCAGGCCACGGTGGCGATGATATCTCGCTCACCGCGGGCAATCACCGCCGCCTCGTTGCAGGTCAGGTATTGGGCGTTGCCGCCCTCGTGGCCGGAAATGGGGTCGGTCAGCACCATCGGCGTGCCCCTGGCCAGGCACTCGGCCGTGGTCACGCCGCCGGGCTTGGTGACCATCAGCGAGCTGACCTCCGCCAGCTCATGCCCCCGATCGGTGAACGGGATCGCGCGCACCCGGCCAGTCGGCTCGGGCCAGGCCGCCAGCTCCGCCCGAAGCTTCTTGTTGCGCCCGGCCAGGACGACCACGGTGGCCCGCGGGCAGGCGCGGCAGATGCCGTGGGCGAGCTTCACCACCGGCCCGCAGACAAACTCCGTGCCGCCGCTCAGCAGCACGATGGGACTGTCGGAGGGGAGGTCCCAGTCGGCGTAGACCCGCCTGCGCTCCACCGGGGCAGTCCACTTGGCCTGGAGCGCGATGCCGCTGACGGTCATCCGCGTCTCGTCCACGCCCCAGCGGCGGAACGCCTGGGCCGTATAGGGGGTCGGCAAAAACCAGTGGTCCACGTCCGGGCAGAACCACAGCCGGTGCGTCTCAATGTCCGTGACCATAACGAACTGCGGGGTGTCGATCAGGCCGCGGTGCCGCAACCAGGCGATCGCCGACGGCACGAGGTAATGCGTGTGGACGATCAGGTCAAAGTGCTCCGACAGCAGCAGCGGCCGCAGGTGCCGCGTGACGTATCGCTCCAGTCTCAGCCGGGCCAGTTCCCACAGGCCCCGCGCCGGCGTCTGCGGCCGGTTGGCCATCACGTACATCAGTCCATACACCCGCGGCAGGCGGCTCATCGTCAGCATGAAGCCGCCGGCGTAGGCCGTGCGGAACCAGGCCGGGACGATCTTCATGCTGTCCACGACGGTCACGTCCAGGCCCCCCGCGGCCATTAGCCCCTCGTGGATCGCGCGGGCGACGGAGTTGTGCCCGGCCCCCACCGAGGTCGTGAGGAGTAATAGGCGCTTCGGTCGGGCGGGGGTGGCGGTGTCGGTCATGAGTACCCATAGTCTGCCGGGGGTCCCGTACCGCGCCAAGAGGCAATGGCGCAGTTCGTTCCGCTAAGGGCGCCGCCGCTGACCTACTCCTGGGCGGCTGGGGAGGCTGGGGGGGAGGCAGTTCGGCGGGCCAGAGAGGCCAGGTGCTCCTCCGCCAGGGGCTTCCAGGGGCTGGGGCTGGCGGCCTGGATGGCCCGGAAGTAGTCCTCGGGCTGGCGGAGGTTCTCCACCAGGGGCAGGGCCGGGGCCTCCGCCGTCCGCATGGTCAGCCGTCCCAGTTCGTAGTTGGCCTCGATGGCGGCATCGGTGTCGCCCCGGTCGGCCAGGAGGATCAGCATCTCGGCCCGCTCGTACAGGTTGGGGCAGGCCAGTGCCACGGCCAGCTTGAGGTTGTCCCCCAGATGGGTCTGCTCGTAGAGGCCCGCGAGCCGGCTGAGAAGGTCCAGGTAATGCGTATCGCGGGGATTGCAGTTCAGGTAGGCGGCCAGGGCCTCCGCCGAGGGCAGGGCGTTGAGCACGTCGTTGGAATCCATCAGCCACTGCAACCGGCGGACGGCGAAGGCGGCCTCATCGTAGTAGCGGTCGCTCGGCACGGAGGGCTCGGGGGAAAAGATCTTCGCGAAGGGTCCCCCTCCCGGCGGCGCGGCGGGCTGGGCGGCACGGCGGGTGAGTTCCTCCTGCGCCTTGACCAGGTGCGTGTAGGCCTGGTGCACCTCGCCTCGGCGCATTGCCAGTTCGCCCAGCCGCCAGTGCGCCAGGCCCGCCTGCGGTGAGCGGGGGTACTCTTGACCCAGACGCTCCCACAGCGAGGCCGACGCCTGCACCGGGTACGAGGCGCTGCACTTGATCAGGCCCACCTGCAAGGCCGGACCATCCAATTGGGCGCTGGCGGCCTGGGCGGCCACCCACAACGCCGCGGCGGCGCGCTCGCTGCCGGGATACCGCTCGACGAACCGCAGGCAGCGGGCAGCCAGCTCCTGCCAGCGGCGCTCCAGGTCGTCCTCGATGCGGATCCGCAGGGTCTGGGGGTTCAGGCCTTCCGTGGGGTTCTGCCGGCTCCAGGCATCCAGGGTCACCGGCTCAAAGACCGGGTCCCCGGTGGCGAGCTGCTCGGCGATAAGGGTGTACTCCAGTTCCGCCGGACCCAGGAGGGCATAAAAGGCCACCACCGGCACTGCCGCCACCACCAGCATGACCGGCCAGATGACGTCCGGCCGGAAGCCGGTCGCACGGGCCAGACCCAGCGCCACCGCCGCGCCCAGGACCGCCACGACCACGGCCAGGACAAACGGGGCCACCAGCACCAGCCGCTGAATCGGCTGCACGGCGGACGACTCGAAGCCGAAGAGGGCAAAGAAATACAAATACACCGCCACCAGCGCCAGCCCCAACAGCACCGCCAGGAAGGGCATGTCGCTTCGCAGGCGGGTCCGCGCCGCCAGCAGACATCCCACCCCCAGCGCCGCCCCCAGCACGGGGGCATGGCCGACAGCCGCAACGACGGTCACGAACACAGCCGCCAAGGCCAGGCGGTGCAACACCGTGATCAGAATCGGGGCAAAGATCATCCCCCCCAGAAGCACCCCCGCCACGAGGATCATCCACGGGTGTGAGAAGACACTCAACGGCCGCAGCAGGATCTCCCCCAGCGGAGTGCCCAGGTCGCGGCGGTAGCTGGACAGGCTGATGTCCACCCATTGCCCCGTGGCCAGATACCGCCAGAAGACATTCACGGTGCAGAAGACCGCCAGGTTCGCCGCCGCGTAGGCCGCCTGGAGCACCGGGCCGGACTGCTGAAGCAGAGGCTGGGCGCCGCGGTGGTGGTCGTAACCGGTGTCCGTTTGCCGAGCCATGGATCGGCTTGCTCCGTAGCCTCCCGGGGGGCGGTTGCTCGTCGCGACGGCTCGGCGCATTCTACTGCGATCCCCCGGCGGACCGCTACCTCTTGGAGGCCAGCCACAGGCGGTAGAAGATGTTGTTCTTCAGGAAGATCGTGAACAGCGACTGAGTGGGGTAGGGGTAGGTCACGCTCTCGTCGTGCATCCGCCCGCCCTCGATGCGTGCTTTGACGTTGAGCAGCGGAATGCGGCCCTGGCGGTAGGTGTGGTTCCACTCCGCCGATTGCGGCGTGCCCAGGAGGATCAGGCCGATTTCATAGCGGCCGATGTGCTCGGCGTCGGTACTGCCCTCGATGTAGATGTCGTAGGTCTGGCCGGAGAAGACCATGTCGTTGACGGACAGGCCATCGGGCTTGTACTCGGCGAAGGCCGTCATGCGGTTATAGCGATAGCGCGCCAGGTTCAGCCCGGGGAAGACCTGCGCCACGAAGGAGGGGGCGGCGCGACCTTGAAGCATGCCGTCGACGGCGACCGTCTTGGCGTGCCCCACCGGCCAGACCGGCGCCGAGGGGTCCTTCGCTTGGACCACCAGTTGCCGCAGCGGGATGCTCACCTCCTCGGCGCGGCTGAACAGACCGTACACGGTGTTGCCGGGAAAGTGGCGGGTCAGTTGAGGCTGAATGCTCTCATCGGCCATCACCTCCCGGACCTCGCTGTTGATCCCCAGTTGCGGAGAGGGCTCGGTCAGGTCCAGGGTATACCTGCGGGAGATCACTCCGCCCTTGACGGCGGCATCCAGCGCCGCAGACACCCGCGCGTCCTCGATGGACAGTTGGGCTTCCAGGCATCGGGCGAGGTAAGACCGCCCCAGCTCGGCATCGTAGGCCCGGTAATGGTCAATCCCGATTCGCCCATGCAGCGCCAGGGGGGCGAGTGCCTTCCGCGCCGCCTCGATCCCCCGGTCGGCGTCGGCCGCCAGGGCGTCGCGAGCCGGCGCCGGTTCGGTCGTCTCGGGGGGAACCTCGACGCGACCGATCCGGGCCACGGTGTCGATCCAGTCCGCCAGGTCTTTGTCATCGAGGTACTCGGCCAGGACGTGGAACTGCCCGGTGGGCCTCTGCGGCAGGGTGCCCAGATCGGCCAAGACCCACGCGTGGTTCTCACCCACGCGCAGCTCCAGGCCGCCGGTCCTCAGTC
This sequence comes from Phycisphaerae bacterium, assembly GCA_022866005.1. GTDB lineage: Bacteria > Planctomycetota > Phycisphaerae > SM23-33 > SM23-33 > JALHTV01. The sequence goes on along the minus strand of JALHTV010000041.1, from coordinate 529 downwards.
GTCCGATGGCCAGTCCCCCCTCGGCGGGCCAGTGGACGTCTTCCAGCGTGACCGTTCCGCCAGCGGCTATCGCCTTGCCGCCGACGGTGCCCCGCAGCTCACTGAGGTCCAGTTCCGCCTGACCCCATCGCAGGTCCGGGTGCTCGCCGCCGATCACCTGCAAGCCGCGGATCGTTCCCGACCCGCGTAGCTGCGCCCAATGGTCGCGGCCCGTCGCGCGGGCCTGGTCTACCCTGAAATCGAAGTCGCCCTCGCCGTGTCGGGTCACTTGGCCCGCGAGCTCCACCTTCAACGGCGGCTTGGCGGTCTTGACCCGCCTCGGCAGGCCGGCGGAGACGTACTCGATGCCGCCGGCGTCGCAACGGAGCTGGCCTTCCAGCGAGGGTCCCTCCCACCGCGCCGAGGCCGACACGCTGGCCCGGCCGCTGAGGCGCGCTGCGGCCAAGGCGTCGGCCAGCAGGGGCAGGTTCTCCGTCAGGCGGTCGGCGTCGTCGACCCGCACGTCGATCGTCGCCTCGCCGGCGGGCCT
>JALHTV010000003.1 GCA_022866005.1 Phycisphaerae bacterium | reverse complement strand
GCTGGAGCTGGTGGGGGTGCTGGCCAAGTGCATGGCCTTGATGATTCGTCTGTTCGCCAACATGCTGTCCGGGCATACCCTGCTGGCATTGTTGATGATGTTCATCCTCCAGGCCTTGGAGGCGCAGGTGGCGCGCGTGTTCTTCGTTGGCCCGTTCTGCGTGGCGGCCAGCGTGATCGTGGAGGTGATGGAGCTGCTGGTGGCGGGATTGCAGGCGTACATCTTTGCGTTTCTGACGGCGATATTCCTGGGGCTGTACGTGGAATCGTCGCACGGAGCGGCGGGCGCGGGTGCTTGAAACGCGCGGCGCGGTCGGCTAGGATAAGAGGTTTATTGCCGCCTGGATGAAAGGGAACAGGAGTACGCGATGACAGACATGATGAAACTGGTGGTGATGGTGGTCGTGATGGGTGCGGTGACGTCCCTGGCGACGGCCCAGCCGGTGCCGGCGACTCCGGCGGAGGGTACCAGTGTGACCTCTGGGAGCGCCGTCAGCCCGACGATGGCCAAGGCCCTGGGGATCGTTGGGGCCTGCCTCGGCGCGGCCGGGGCGGCCATTGGGGGCGGCTTCGGCATCGCCCGGATCGGTTCCCGATGCATGGACGCCATTGCTCGCCAACCCGAGGCCGCGGGGTCGATGTTCGCCCCGATGATCGTCACGGCGGCCATGGTCGAAGGCGGCATGCTTTTTGCCACGGTGGTTTGCCTGCTCGGTGTGTTGGGTATTTAGCAACGGCGTTGCACGTCCAGTCATGGGAGAGGAACCGTGGCGTGGCGGCGGACCACTGGCGGCGGTTTTTGTGCAGGGCTGGTCCTGCTGGCCCCGGCCTCTGCGCCGCTCCTGGCGGGTGAGGGAGGCCCGGGCCCGAGTTTCGGTGACCTGGGGCAGGCCATTGCGGCCCTGATCATCTTCGGCCTGCTGCTGGTCATCCTCGGCCGGTTCGCCTGGAGGCCGCTGCTGGCCCAGCTTCACCGCCGTGAGGAATCCATCGCCGAGGCGCTGCGGTCCAGCCAGCGGCGCGAGGCGGAGGCCCAGGAGCTTCTGAAGTTCTACCGTGCCCGCATGGACTCTGCCGAGTCCGAGGCAGCCCAGGTGGTCCTCCGCGGGCGCAAGGACGCCGCGGCGGCCCGCGAGGAGGTTCTAGCCGCCGCGCGCGAGGAGGCCACCAAAATGGCCGCCCAGACCCGCCGCGACATCGCCGCGGCCAAAGAGGCCGCCATGCGCGAGCTGCGGGTGGCCACGGCCGAACTGGCCGTCGACCTGGCGCAGCAGGTCCTGGGCAAGAGCCTTAAAGACGCCGACCACGCCCAGTTGGTTGAGGAATCCCTGGCCGAGATCCGCCGCCAGAACCAGGAGGGCGCCTGATGGTCGGCAAGGCCTTCACTGCCGCCGAAACGGTTCTGGAAGGCCGGCCCCTTGCGGTGGCGGACGTCTACGTCCAGGCGCTGCTGGGCCTGATGGCTGACAACGCGCAGGCCGAGGCGCTCGCTGCGGAACTCGAAAGTCTGGTGACGTTGCTGGGGGCCGTCGAGGGCACCTCGGAGCTGCTGGGCGCCGCAACCGGCAACGCCGGACAGATCGAACGGTTCCAGCGCATCTTTGCCGGCCGGTGCAGCCAGACGCTCGAGGCGCTGCTGGCAATCATGACCCGCAAGGGTCGGTTGGGCCTGCTGCCGGTGGTGGCCCGGCGCTTCCGCACGGCCCTGAATGCCAGGCAGGGGCGCGTCGAGGTGACGGTGGTGGCGGCCAGGGAGCTGGACGAGCCCCACCGCAAGGCGATGAGCGACACCCTCCGGGAAGTCACCGGTGCCGAGCCCTTGCTGCGGACGAAAGTGGACCCGTCGTTGCTGGGGGGAATGGTGGTGCGGGTGGGGGACCGCGAGTACGACGCCTCGCTGGCGGGGCAGTTGAGGCGATTGCGCCAACGGCTGAGGACGGCTGCGGCGCGGTCCGGGCTGGAGATTGGAGAGCCAACCGACCATGAAGCTCAAAGTTGACGAGATCGCCAGCGTCATCCGCGAGCAGATCGCTCAGTACCACCGCGAACTGAACGTCGCGCAGGTGGGGCGGGTGCTCGAGGTCGGTGACGGCATCGCGGAGATCTTCGGGCTCTCGGAGGCGATGGCCGGGGAGATGCTCGAGTTCGAATCCGGTGCGATCGGTCAGGTGTTCAACCTGGCTGAGGACTCCGTGGGCGCCGCGATCTACGGTGCCTGTGAGCAGATCAAGGCCGGGGACACCGTCCGGGCGACCGGCAGGCTGCTCACGGTGCCGGTGGGGGAGGCGTTGCTGGGGCGCGTGGTCGATCCGCTGGGCAACCCGCTGGACGGGCGCGGGCCGGTGCGGGCCGACCGGACGCGGCCGGTGGAGATGGCCGCCCCGGGCATCGCCGCCCGCCAACCGGTGGACGAACCTCTGGAAACCGGCATCAAGGCCATTGACGCGATGACCCCCATCGGCCGCGGGCAGCGCGAGCTGATCATCGGCGACCGCAAGACCGGCAAGACGGCCATCGCCGTCGGTACCATCATCAACCAGAAGGGCACCGGCGTCCTGTGCGTCTACGTCGCGATCGGCCAGAAAGAGTCCACCGTAGCCGCCGTCGCCGACACGCAGCGGGCGCACGGTGCGATGGACCACACCATCATCGTCTTGGCCGCCGGCGGCGAGCCCGCCCCGATTCAATACATCGCCCCCTACAGCGGCTGTGCCATGGCGGAGTACTTCATGGTCGAGCAGGGCAGGCCCACGCTGGTGGTGTACGACGACCTGAGTAAGCACGCGGCCGCCTATCGGCAGATCTCGCTGCTCCTCCGCCGGCCACCGGGACGCGAGGCCTACCCCGGGGACGTGTTCTACCTCCACAGCCGGTTGCTCGAGCGGGCCTGCAAGCTGGCCAACCGGTACGTGATCGTCCCCCGCGACATGCCCGCCGACGCCGACGACCCCAAGGGCGTCGACGGGGAGGTCTACGACGGCCCCTTGGGCCTCAAGAGCGCCCACGCGGCGATGGAGAAGCTGCCCAACGCCGGCGCCCTGGAGATCCGCCGCCTGCCGCGCTCCGGAGGCAGCCAGACGGCCCTGCCGATCTGCGAGACGCAGGAAGGCGAGGTCGCGGCGTACATCCCCACCAACCTCATCTCGATCACCGACGGGCAGATCTACCTGGAACCGTCGCTGTTCTTCGCCGGCGTCCGTCCGGCCGTCAACGTGGGCATCTCGGTCAGCCGCGTAGGCTACAAGGCCGCTTGCAAGGCCATGAAGGACGTGGCCAAGACCCTGCGCCTGGACCTGGCCGCCTACCGGGAATTGGAATCGTTCGCCCAGCTCGGCATGGAGCTTGACCCGGGCGCCCAGCGCCAGCTCGACCGCGGGGCGAGGATGGTCCGTCTGCTCACGCAGAGGCAGTACCAGCCCCGGCCGATCGTCGATCAGATCATCGCCATCTACAGCGGCTCATCCGGGTTCCTGGACGACCTGGGGGTTGAGGAGGTCAGCGATTTCGAGGCGGGGCTGCTGGAGTACCTCAAGGCCGAGCGCAAGGATCTCTATGATCGGTTCGATGCCGGCAGGGACCTGACGCGGGGGATCGAGCGGGAGCTCAGAGCCGCCATCCGAAAGTACAAGGAAACGGGCTTCAAGGAGCTTCGCCGCAGCCGCCGGGCCAAACGCGGCGACAAGGAGGCGCGCAGGTAACCCATGGCCAAGGCCCGCAAAATCCTCAAGCGCGTCCGGGCGGTGGGCAACATCCGCACCGTGACCAAGACCATGGAGATGGTGGCGTCCACGCGCTTCCGTCGGGCCCACGTTCGCGCCGTAGCCGCCCGGCCCTACACCGACCGCCTCAGCGACCTGGTGGGTGACCTGGTGGAGCGCTGCGGCCAGGACATGCTCCGCCACCCGCTGCTGACCGAACCGGAGCACCTCCACCGCGACGTGCTGCTGGTGATCACCAGCAACGCGGGGATGTGCGGGGGGTACAACGCCGCCCTGCTGTCAGTGGCCGCGGCTCGGTATAAGCAGCTTACCGGCGCGGGGTATGAGGTGCTGCTGTGGGTGGCGGGGCGGCGGGGGCTTGGGTACCTGCGCTTCCGCGGCTTTCCCATTGACCGGGCGCTGACGGGGTTCGACCATCAGCCCGCCTTCGCCCCTGCGGCCGAGCTGGCCGAAGAACTGATGACCGACTTCGCCGCCGGAAGGATCAGCGGCCTGGAGGTGGCCTACACGCAGTACCTTCCCTCAGGGCGTCAGTCGGCGGTGATCGCGCAACTGCTGCCGCTGACCTACACGGCGCCGCCGACCCCGCCGGGGCTGATCCCGCCGCCCTATGAGCTGGTGCCCTCCGCGCAGGCGATCCTCGACAAGCTCCTGCCGGCCACGGTGCGACTGCGCCTGTATCAATGCTTCCTGGACGCCGCGGTGACCGAGCAACTGACGCGCGCCCGGGCGATGCGGTCCGCCACGGAAAACGCCGACGAGATGCTCCACGATCTGACCATCACCTACAACCGCGTCCGCCAGGCCCAGATCACCACCGAGCTGGCTGAGATCCTGGGCGGGAGCGCCGAGGTGAGTTGACATGGACATGGCAAACACCGGCAAGATCATCCAGGTGATCGGTTCGACGTTCGACGCGGAGTTCGCCGAGGACCGGCCCCCGGCCATCTACACCGCGCTGAAGGTCGCCCCCGCCGCGGGCACCGCCGGTGTGACCGGCGAGGTGCAGCAGCACCTGGGCGGGGGGCGCGTGCGCTGCGTGGCCCTAGCCAGCACCGATGGCCTGCGGCGCGGCATGACGGTGACCGATACCGGCCAGCCCGTGATGGTGCCCGTGGGCCCCGGCGTCTTGGGACGCGTGCTCAACGTCCTGGGGGAGCCTATCGACGGGCGCGGGCCGGTCCAGGCTGAGGCCTACCGGCCCATCCACGCCCCGCCGCCCAAGTTCGACTCCCTGGTGCCCAAGACCGAGCTGTTCGAGACCGGCATCAAGGCCATCGACCTGATGGTCCCGTTCGTCCGCGGCGGCAAGACCGGCCTGTTCGGCGGGGCGGGACTCGGCAAGACCGTGATCATCCAGGAGCTGATCGCCCGCATCGCCACCCAGCACGGCGGCTACAGCGTGCTGGCGGGCGTGGGCGAGCGCACCCGCGAGGCCAACGACATCTGGCTGGACATGCAGGAGATGGAGATCCGCTCCACCGGCAGCAAGCTCCTGGACAAAACGGTTATCCTGTTGGGGCAGATGAACGAACCGCCCGGCGCGCGGCTGCGGGCGGCCCTGTCGGCTATGACGCTGGCGGAGTATTTCCGCGACCAGGGGCACGAGACGCTGCTGTTCATCGACAACATCTTCCGCTTCTCCCAGGCCGGCAGCGAGGTCTCCGCCCTCCTGGGCCGCATGCCCTCGGCCGTGGGCTATCAGCCGACGCTCGCGACCGAGATGGGCCAGCTCCAGGAACGCATCACCTCCACCAAGCAGGGCGCCATTACCTCGGTCCAGGCCGTGTACGTGCCCGCCGACGACATGACCGACCCCGCGCCCGCCACAGCCGTGACGCACCTGGACGCCTTCGTCGTGCTGGTCCGCTCCATCGTGGAGAAAGGCATCTACCCGGCCATCGACCCGCTGGCGAGCTCCTCGCGGTTGCTCGACCCGCAGTGGGTCGGCCAGGAACACTACGACGTGGCCCGCCAGGTGCAGCAGATTCTCCAGCGCTACCGCGACCTGCAAGACCTCATTGCCATCCTCGGCGTGGACGAGCTGAGCGAAGCCGACAAGCAGATCGTCGCCCGCGCCCGCCGCCTCGAGCGGTTCCTCAGCCAGCCGTTCTTCACCACCGAGGTGTTCATCGGCAAGCCGGGCATCTACACCCCGCTGGCCGAGACGATCCGCTCGTTCCGCGAGATCTGCGAGGGCAAGTGGGACCACCTGCCCGAGCAGGCGTTCCTGTACGTCGGCACGGTGGAAGACGCCGCCGCCCAGGCGAGCGCCCTGGCCGCCTCGGCCGAGGAGGCCGGGCAGGCGGGCGCGGTCCTGCCGCCCGGGGTCCAGGGTCCGATGACCGAGTGACCGCCGCCTGCGAGCGTGGGCGAAAACGGAAGGGACAGGTGCAAACCATGGACGTCTACGAGGCCATTAACAAGCGATGCAGCGTGCGGAGCTACCAGGCCAGGCCCGTGGAGCAGGATAAGCTCCTGCGCGTCCTGGAGGCCGGGCGATTGTCACCCTCGGCCCGCAACGCGCAGAACCGCAAGTTCATTGTCGTGCGGGACGCCACGACCCGCCAGGCCCTGGAGCAGGGGTCCGGCCAGGCCTTCGTCGGCCAGGCGCCGGTCGTCATCGCGGTGGTGACCCCCGAGCCGAAGCGCCTCATGCACTGCGGCGTGCCCGTCGCCCCGGTGGACTGCGCCATCGCCATCGACCACATGACCCTGGCCGCCGTGGCTGAGGGGCTGGGAACCTGCTGGGTGGGGCACTTCGAGCAGGACGCCTGCCGCACGGTCCTGGGCGTTCCCGACGATGCGCAGATCATCGAGCTGCTGACGCTGGGCTACCCCTCCACGGGCGCCGAGGCACCCAAGGACAAGGCCCAGGTCAGAAAACCGCTGACCGAGCTGGTCTGCTGGGACAAGTACAGCACTTGAGCCCGCCTCCCGAATAAGGCTCACATGACTGACGGTTACTACATCACGAGCTTCCGCTACGAGGTCCTCACCCCCCAGGGTCGGGTGGACGCCGGCCAGACGGTCTCCGTGACCCTGCCGGCGGTGGACGGGTCGATCGGCATCCTGGCTCGGCGGGCGCCGCTGGTGGCCGAGATGGGGGCCGGCCGAATGAGCGTGCGCCGGCCTGAGGGCGGCTCGGTGGAGTACTACGTCGCCGGCGGCTTCGCCCAGGTCCGCGAGGGGGCGCTGACCGTCCTGGCCGAGGAGTGCGCCCCCGCTGAATCGCTCCGCCCGGAGGCCGCCCTGGCCGAGCTGGAGCGCGCCCGCCGCCTGCCCACCGGCACCGAGGCCGATTGGCAGCGACGCGAGCGGGCCATGGCCATCGCCGGCGTCAAGCTGCACCTGGCCAGAGAGCAGGCGGCGGGTACGACTGTCCAGTATTCAAGCGAGTGATGTTCCCATCTTGACCACCATAAGATTGCAGGAAACCCACGATGGAGTGCAACAAGACTCAAAACCTCGAACGGTGCGCCTGCACGTATAAGGGCTGTAGCCGAAAGGGACTCTGCTGCGATTGCCTGGCCTACCACCTGGCCAGCAGGCAACTGCCCGGCTGCTGCTTCCCGCCCGAGGTCGAGGCCACCTACGACCGCAGCTTCAAGGCCTTCGCCAAGGCTTGGAAGCTGTAGGGAAGCGAGGCGCATCGGCGCCCAGGCCGCTACTCCTGGTCAAAAAGTCTCGTAGGGCGGGAAACTCGTTTCCCGCGGAATCTGCTTTTCGGAGGGCCACGCTTTGTCGTGGCCCGAAAAGGCCCGGACGCGACGGAGCGCGTCCCTCCCGGTTTCCGTTGCGCTACTCTT
>JALHTV010000300.1 GCA_022866005.1 Phycisphaerae bacterium | reverse complement strand
GTGGATGGCGGCGTCGATAGGCCTGACGCGATGGCCGTGCAGGTTGCACCACAGGCTGGCGAAGCCGTCGATGTACCGCCGCCCGTGCGTGTCGATCAGCTCGAAGCCCTCCCCCGCCGCGACGACCCTGCCGTCCCCGTCGTCCTCCGCCAGCCATCGCTCCATCGCGGTGAAGGGATGCCACAGAAACGCCCTGTCGGCCTCGTAGAGCCGCCGCGCGGCCTGGGCGTCGATGGGACGATGGGGCGTCATGGTCGCAGCATCCTACTGGCGCTCGTGGCGGGCTTCCATGACGATCACCTCGCTGCCCACACCCGCCGCCAGCTTCTGGGCGGCGCTGCCGCGGTTGACCGCCACCTCGAGCAACCCCATCGAGTTGAATAGGGCCAGCGCCTCACCCTCCTTCGCGTGGGCGTAGGTGGCCTGGATCGGGCCGACCTGCCGGCCCGCGCAGGAGACGATCAGCCGCCCGGTGTCCAGCCAACGCCGGCGGACGGCCTCGGCGGGGACGTTGCTGATTAGGTTGCCGAACCGATCGGCGTAAATCACCCTCCCGATCAGGCGGTCTTCCTGCTCAATCGGGCGGGGGAGGTCCAGGGTCTTGTAGGTGCTGGGCTGCGGGCCGAGCCTGGCAATGTCCAGCCCGTTGAGGATCTGCCCGGCCAGCGGGGCGAAGACGTCTCGCCCGTGGAAGGTCATCGAGACCGACGCGGTGCCCGCGGACTCGGCCGCGCGGACGACCGCCAGGACCTGCATCGCCATCGTCTCGGCGACGAAGGTGATCACCCCGTTGTCGGGGAACAGAAACAACTGCCCCGCGAACCGCCCCGCCAGAATGCGGCGGTCCGTGCCCACCGTCGGATCGACGACGACCACGTGCAGCGTGCCGGGGGGAAAGTAGGGGGCGGCCTGGGCCAGCACCAAGGCCGCCGCGGTGACGTCCTGCGGCGGGATGTCGTGGGAGATGTCCACGATCGTGGCCGCGGGACACGCCCGGAGAATCACGCCCTTCATCGCGGCCACGTACGGGTCCGCCGTCCCGAAGTCCGTCAGCAATGTCACGAGCGCCGGCTTGGCCATGGTCATCGCCCCGCATGGTGGGTTGGCGCGGCGGGCCATATAATACCCGATGGCATGTCCGACACAGAGCACCAGTTTCTCACCCGCCGTCACGAGATGGTTGACCACCAGCTCCGTGCCCGCAGCATCTCCTGCCCCAAGCTGCTCGAGGCCTTCATGGACACGCCCCGCGAGCTGTTCATCCCCGCCGAGCGGCGCGGCGAGGCCTACGACGACTGCCCCGTCCCCATCGGCTTCGGCCAGACCATCAGCCAGCCCTACGTGGTGGCCCTGATGATCCAGGAGCTGGAGGTCGGGCCGCAGCACACGGTGTTGGACGTCGGGGCCGGCAGCGGCTACCAGACGGCGCTGCTGGCGCGCCTGGCCAAACAGGTCTACGCCGTAGAGCGGATCGCCGAACTCACTGAGCGGGCCCGGGAGGTGCTCACCGGCCTGGGCGTGGCCAACGTGACCCTGTGCACGCAGGACGGCAGCCTGGGTTGGCCGGAGCACGCGCCGTTCGACCGCATCATCTGCGGGGCCGCCGCGGTGGAGGTGCCGCCCGCCTGGGTGGAGCAGCTTGCAGACGGTGGAAGGATCATCCTCCCCCTGGGCGGAGAGTACGCCCAGACGCTCGTCGCCGTCCAGCGCCGCGGCAACCAGGTCCGCCGCCAGCAGCTCTGCGGCGTGCGATTCGTTAAGCTCATCGGCCGTGGCGACGGCGCCTGGCCGGAGCAGTGACCGCCGTCCGCCTTCAGCGCTTGCAGGCCTGGATGCACTCCGCGACGCGGGCCTCCAGCCGTTTGATCTTAAGCGACAGGCTGCGCTTGTGGATGAGCTGCCAGCCGAAGACCTTCATCAGCCCGATGGCGTGGACAAAGCAGATGAAGCCGGCGGCAAAGGCGATCTGGAGGCGCGTCTCGTCGCTGCGGAAGAAGCGCACGCCGCAATACACGGCCCCGGCGATGAAGACGATGGCCCAGAAGTAGAACAACAGGACCATCGGCAGCATCGCCCGGCTGAAGAACATCCGCATCATGCCCCACAGCGTGTCGTCGGATTCCTCGCAACGAGCATCCCTGGGGGTGTTCTCGTCCATCGCAGGTCTCCTTAACCAGTCGCCAAGGTGTCCTACCGCGGTTTGCTATGTGACATTCTGGGGCGCAGTGCCGGCAATCCGCAATCTGAAATTGGCTGCGTCCCCCGGCCGGCCTTGAATCGCCGCGACTGACCGCTAAGATGGCCCCTCCCGCCGCGGGGCGTCTGGACAAAGGGTTCACGCGGCGCAAGAGCGAGGTCCGATATATCAACAAAGGAGAGGCAGATGCGCACGAAGATCAAGGCAGTGACCGCCCGTCAGATCCTGGATTCCCGCGGCAACCCCACCGTCGAGGTGGACGTGGTGCTCGAGGGCGGCGTGCTCGGGCGGGCGGCGGTGCCCTCGGGGGCGAGCACCGGTGAGAACGAGGCCGTCGAACTCCGCGACGGCGACAAGAAGGTCTATCTCGGCAAGGGCGTGCTCAAGGCCGTGGGCAACGTCAACGGCGAACTGGCGCGCCTCGTCGTCGGCAAGGACGCCACCGACCAGGCCGGCATCGACCGGGCCATGATCGCCGCCGACGGGACCCCCAACAAGGGCCGCCTGGGCGCCAACGCCATCCTGGGCGTGTCCCTGGCCGTCGCCCGCGCCGCAGCGACCGCAGCGGGGCAGGAACTCTACCAGTACCTCGGCGGCGCCAAGGCCGTCACCCTGCCGGTGCCCATGATGAACATCCTCAACGGCGGCAAGCACGCCGATGGCACGGTGGACTTCCAGGAGTTCATGGTCCAGCCCTGGGGGGCGCGAAGTTTCTCCGAGGGCCTGCGGATGGGCGCGGAGGTCTTCCACACCCTCAAGGGCGTGCTCAAGGGCAAGGGCTACAACACATCCGTCGGTGATGAGGGCGGCTACGCCCCCAGCCTGAAGACCAACGACGAGGCCCCGGAACTGATCTGCCAAGCCATCCAAAAGGCCGGGTACACGCCCGGCAAGGAGCTCTTCCTGGCCTTGGACCCGGCCGCGAGCGAACTCGCCAACGCGGCCAAGGCCAAGGGCAAGAAGGGCTACTGCTTCTTCAAGTCCGACCCCGAGCGCATCGCCACCAGCGCCGAGATGATCGACATCTGGGCCGCCTGGTGCGCCAAGTACCCCATCCGCAGCGTCGAGGACGGCCTGGCGGAGGACGACTGGGACGGCTGGCGCAAGCTCACCGCCACGCTGGGCAACAAGATTCAGATCGTCGGCGACGACCTGTTCGTGACCAACATCAAGTTCCTCAAGCGCGGCCTAGCCGAGCAGTGCGCCAACAGCATCCTCATCAAGCTCAACCAGATCGGCACGCTCACCGAGACTCTCGAGGCGATCGACCTCGCCGTGGCGAGCGCCTGGACGGCCGTCGTAAGCCACCGCAGCGGCGAGACGGAAGACACCACCATCGCCGACCTCACCGTCGCGCGCAACACAGGTCAGATCAAGACGGGCTCGGCCTGCCGCACGGATCGCGTATGTAAGTACAACCAGCTACTAAGGATAGAGCAGGCCCTCGGGGAGGAGGCCGTCTATGGTGGATCGTCGTGGAATAAGGGCTAGCCCCGCCCCTGCGCCTGACGGGTTGCTCTTTGCGGCCGGGCGGATGGTCGGCTTCGTGACGCTGGTCGGCCTGGCGATGGCGACCGTCGCGGCGCTGGTGTGGCTGCCGGCCTACGCGCGGATGCGCCTGGCGGTCTACGAGCGCGACTGCGACCGCGTGACCGTCGCCGAACTTCAGGCCACCGCCTCCGCCAACGCCCGGCTGATCGCGGACCTGCCGACCAACCCCGTCCTCACCAAGCGCCTGGCCATGAGCCAGGGCGACCTGCTGCCGGACAACGAGGTCATCGTCTTCAAGAACAAGCCCCTCCGCGCTCCACCGGACGTCATCATCCCCGTCCGCTACCCGCGCCCCGCGCCGCCCGAGGGCTGGGCGATCCAAACCGCAGCCAAGGTACAGAACCTCCCCACGCGCCGCGGCCTGCTGCTGCTGGCGACCGGAGCGCTGCTGGTGGCGCTGTTCCTGTTCGCCCCACCGGAGAAGTACACCCAAACACAGGTTGCTTTCTGAAGTGCAAGGCCCAGGGAATGAGGGGGGTCCCGCCGGAGGCAAGCCAGGACGGCGGTTAGCGGCGGCGTGCCAGCAGCGTCACCGCCCCCAGACCGAGCAGCACCATCGTGGCCGGCTCAGGAAGGTGGACCTCCAGGGCCGCCGGGGGCGCGGGCGAGGCCGACCACTCCCAGTACCCCCCCATCAGGGCCAAATCGCTACCGTCGACGGCCCCGTCCCCGTTGAAGTCCGCATCAGCCCAGGTCATGCCGCTGGGCGTCATCCAGTTCCCGCCCATGATGGCCAGATCACTGCCGTCGACGTGGTCATCGCCATTGGCGTCACCGGGGCAGTAGATGCGAAGCTGCCCGCCGGTGACGGTCTCGATCTGGTGCACCCCGCCTGGTTGAGCCGGGTTGCGCCCGTCGTCCAGCACGTTGACCTGCCCGGCCCCCACGGCCACCGACAGCATGCCATACAAACCGCCGTAGGAGCCGGAGGCAATCAGGACCGGTGCCGACCAGGAGATGAGCGTCGGCCCCAGGTTCTGGCCAGTCTCGTCACCCGGGTAGCTGCCAGAGGAGTAGCCCACACCCGTCAAGACCACCTGGCCCAGGGAGGTGGTCTTCTGACCGGCGCGGATGCCAATGCCGCTGGTGCCATTGGAGCGGAATTCGGTAAACCCCACGAGCTGGGACTGCACGCCGCCGTCCAGCCAGTAGTGCGTGCCATAGGGTAGCTCGCACGTCGAGGAGCTGACAGCCAGGTCGCCGCTGACGGCCCCGACGTCGATGATCAGACTGGCCAGGCCGTCGTTGTCGGTGTTGTTGCTGAGCTGGCCGAAGGCCTGCCACTGACCCGCCTGGGGGCGAGCCAGCGTCAGCAGGAGGTCCGCCGCGCAGACCGGCTGCACCGCGGCGGCTATAAGGACACCCACGAGCAGGGACTTCTTCACTCCAGGACTCCAATCGGCCCACCCGGGGGCGCTGCCCGCCCGGTCGGTCCGATACATCCTCCAGGCCTATCAGTATACCACCCAAAGGCCAGGCTGCCAAGGCGCCGGCAGCCCCGCGCCTTGCCCGCGATGGGCGGGGCTGCTATCCTGCGTCCGGCGGCCGATCGGGCCCCCGCCGCCCCGGCCGACCCCACCGCGGACAGGACAGGTCATGATCACGATCAGTGCCTTCGCCGACGAGATCGCCCCCGACCTGCGGACCCAGATGGACACCTGCCGGGCCAACGGCATCACGCACATCGACGTCCGCGCGATCGATGGGAAGAACGTCTCGGAGATGACGGCGGAGGAGGCTCGCCGTTACCGCCGCCAGATGGACGGGGAGGGCTTCACCGTCCCGTGCATCGGGTCCCCGGTCGGCAAGATTCGCATGGACGAGGACTTTGAGGCGCACCTGGAGCTGCTGCGGCACTGCTGCGACCTGGCCGAGGCGTTCGGGACCCAGCTCATCCGCGTGTTCAGCTTCTATCCTTCTCCCGGCCGCAAGATCGCCGACGAACGCCCCGCGGTGTTCGACCGCCTGTGGGCGATGGTCCGCGTGGCCGAGCAGGCCGGGGGCACGCTGATGCTGGAGAACGAGAAGGGCATCTACAGTGCCACCCCCGCCGGCGTGCTGGACATCTTCACCACGATCCGCTCACCGCACCTGAAATGCATCTTCGATCCGGCCAACTTCGTGGAAGAGGGCTTCGCGCCCTACGACGACGCCTGGCGGGCCGGGCTGGACGACCTGACGGCCTACTTCCACATCAAGGACAAGGTCCCCGGGGCGTCGGCCTGCGTTCCGGCCGGCCAGGGCCGCGGGCAGATCCCCGAGATCTTCACCGACCTGCGGACCCGCCAATGGAGCGGGGTGATGGCGCTGGAGCCGCACCTCAAGGCCGCAGGGCAGTTCACCGGCTTCACCGGGCCGGACCTGTTCGCCAAGGCCGCCGATGCCCTCAAGCGCCTGTGCGCCCACATGGGCATGGCCTGCCGGTGACCGCCGGCCACGAGACACCAAGGGAGTCAACAGATGACGCAGACCGAACACCGCACACACCGCCGGCTGCCCCTTCGCCTGGCTGTCTCCCCGACAGCGCAGGGCACCCCGCGCCAGAGCAGTTGGGTCACGGGGAACGTCTCGTCAGGGGGGATGTACGTCCGCGTCCCCGCAGCCGAGGCCCCGGCCCTGGGCAGCAGCCTGGAGTTCCTGCTGGCCGTCCCGCCGGGGGAGGGACATTCCCCGCGCGTCAGTCACATCCGGGGCAGCGGGCGGGTGGCCCGCGTGGAAGACCTGGGCAGCGACCAGTCCGGGGTGGCCGTGCAATTCGCCGCCCCGCTGACCCTGCGCCTCTAGTGGAAAAAAAATCAACGCGGCGCAGGCTACCGGCAGGTACCTCCGCCGCGTCAGGATGCGTATAGCGTACGTTAGTACGTCAATCTACTGCTTACTTCGAATGTATTACTATCTGCGACGACGAATCAGAGCCAGGGCTCCCAGGCCCAACAGCATCAGCGTTGCCGGCTCGGGGACAGGGAACTCGTAATCGACGGGGTGACCCATCTCGTCGGCAGACCCTGTCCAGCCCCAGACGATGCCATCGCCACGAACGACACCAACGTGAGCGATATCATGCGAAGGCTCCCGCAGGGCTGCCGTGACGGAAGCTATTACGTACAGCCCGCCAACGCCCTGGATGCGGCCCGACTCGGGAGGGACGTAGAGGCTCCCGTCGTTCAGCTCGTCAGGGCTGATGACGGCCGGGATCCAGAACGATGCGTCCGGGATGAAGTGGGTTTCCGCTTCCCTCCCACTGGGGTCACCACCGAGCTTGCTGTTCGCGTCAGCCTGCGAGGGGGTCTTGGCAATGTCCCCAGGGTCGTACATCCTCCACATCTGATAGGGGTTGGGACCATGCTCAGGCGTGACCTTGATGGGGTTCGGGGGGTCGCTCGGAAAGTACACCGTAGGGGCGTTCCCAAACCCGATCAGGACCGCGCCAACCGTGATATTCGGGTCGTTCGGGTCGTTAGTGAACTGGGCAACCGTATAGACGTCAACGGTCAGGCCCGAGCTCGCGACGTAGATCGTCTCTTTGAAGGTCACCTCGGTGAGGACACAACCGCTTCCATAGGTAGCGGCCTGTGCCGCGGCGGCGCCCAGGGCAAGAATGACACACAGCAATAGGGTAGCTCTCATGGGGCTGCTCCTTTAACCTTCCTTCGCGCTCCGGGAAGCTGATCCCCTGCGTTACGCTGAAGAATACTATACGCAGCGGGGCACTGTGTCAAGGCCGAACCCGCGCTGCGTATAGAATTCCCCTGTGCCGACCCCGAAGGTGGGAAAAATCAACGCGGCGGGGGCAGGTACCTCCGCCGCGTCGGGATGCTTATAGCGTACGTTAGTACGTCAATCTACTGCTTACTTCGAATGTATTACTACCTGCGACGACGAATCAGAGCCAGAGCAGCTCCCAGGCCCAACAGCGTCAGC